>URNK01000062.1 GCA_900549195.1 uncultured Collinsella sp. | reverse complement strand
GGCTCCGGCTCTGCGGCAGACTCGGGCTCGACGGTGGCAGCGGCAGGCTCGGCCTTGGCGGGCTCGGCGCCCTCGGCCTCATCAGCAGCGCCTTCGCCCTCGGTGGCACCCTCGCTCGCAGCCTTCTCGGCGGCAAGGCGGGCACGGTGCTCGGCAAAGGTCTCCTTCTTTGCGGGCGCGGCCGTCTCGACGGCATCCTCGTCCGCATCGGAATCGTCATCGACGGCAGCCTTCTTGGGCTTGACCGGGGCCGACGCGGCTTCGCTTACCGGATCGATGATCTCGGACTGAACAACGGCCGTCATCTTTTCCTGCGTCTCGCGGAACTGACGGATGGCACGGCCGATCGTGCGGCCCATCTGCGGGAGCTTATCCGGGCCAAACAGCAAAAAGCCGAAGACCACGATGATTGCCAGCTCACCCTCTCCAATACCAAACACACATACCTCCAAGGCTCGATGTGAGTCGAGCCCGCACCGCGCCATTCGGCCGGAACTCGTCTATTCATTCGGTCAAGTATAGCGCCCGGACGCCAAAACGTCCGAGCGCATCACAAACATATGCCAAACGGCACGCCCTTTTGGGGGCAAAGATTATGCCGCCGTGATCGAAATCTCCTGGTCGACGCCCAGCAGCTGAACCACGCGCATCACCTGGGGCTGCACATTAGTGCAGCTAAAGCGCTTACCGTGGTCGACCGCGTGGTGCGCGGCGCCCACGAGCACGCCAATGCCCGTCGAATCGATGTAGCTCACCTGGGCAAAATCGAGCTCAACGGCCTCAGTGGGCTGCTCGAGCGCCAAGTCGATGGCATTGCGCAGGCTATCGGCGTTAGAGATATCGATCTCGCCGGTTACCTTAATGGTGTAGATCTCCGGCGTGGGGTTGGTGGAAATACCCAAATCCATAAATACGCTCCTTTATGTATCGAAAGTGCGGATAGTACGGGAAGCCGCGCGTTAGGCGCGCTCGGCACGAGCAAGCTCGGCAGCGACGAGCTTGACGGCCAGCACCAGTACGTCGAGTGCTGCCTCCAGGTCCTCGACCGTGGGATAGCTCGGCGCGATGCGGATGTTGGTATCGCGCGGATCCTTGCCATAGGGCCAGGTGGCACCGGCCGGCGTGAGCTTGACGCCCAGGTCGGCGCAAAGCGCGGCGACCTTCTGGGCCGAGCCCTCGGGACCATCGAAGCTTACAAAGTAGCCGCCGCGGGGGTGCGTCCAGGTGGCACAGCCCGTATCGCCCAGGCCCTCGGTGAGCTTGCGCTCAACGGCCTCAAAGCGCGGACGCAGGAACTCGGCATGCTTTTTCATGTGCTCCTTGACCGCCTCGATGGTGGGAAGGAAGCGCACGTGGCGCAGCTGGTTGAGCTTGTCGGCGCTGATGAGGCCGGCCTTCAGGCGCTTGGAGAACTCCGCGATAACCGCGGGGCTCGCACCGATAAAGCCGATGCCGGCGCCCGGGAAGGTGATCTTGGACGTCGATGCAAAGGCCACCACGCGGTCCTCGGTGCCCGCCGCGCGAGCGAGGTCAAAGATGTTGGCGAGCTCGTCGGTCTCGTCGTACAGGTCGTGCACGCAGTAGGCGTTGTCCCAGAAGATGCGGAAATCGGGCGCGGCCGTGGGCATCTCGACCAGGCGACGCACGGTGTCCTCGCTAAAGGTGATGCCCGTGGGGTTGGAATACTTGGGCACGCACCAGATGCCCTTGATGGAGTCGTCGGCGGCAACCAAGCGCTCGATCTCGTCCATGTCGGGGCCGTTGTCGGTCATCGCGACGGGGACATTCTCGATACCCAAGTCGGCAGTGATGCCAAAGTGGCGGTCGTAGCCGGGAACAGGGCACAGGAACTTGACCTTCTTGCCGTCATGCGCGGCCTCATAAGCCTCCCAAGGCTCGCTACCGCACGAGCCGCAGCGCCAGAACATGCCGGCGATATCGTGCTCGATCAGCAGGCTCGACGAACCCAGTACGAGCGTCTGCTCGGCGGGGCAACCCAGGAACTCCCCCGCCAGCTTGCGTGCCGAGGGAATGCCCTCAAAGCAACCGTAGTTGGAGCAGTCGACGTTGCCGTCGTGCAGATCGGCATCGGCATTGAGGATATCGAGCATGGGGCGAGAGATGCCCACCTGGGAGGGCGACGGCTTGCCGCGGGCCATGTCGAGCGCCAGGCCTTTGGCCTTGACCTCGGCGACCTCGGCTTTGAGTGCCTCGATGGCGGCATCGAGTTCGGTGGTTTCCATCTTCTGGTAGATCGTCTGCATGGGTGCGACCTTTCGCGAAGCGGTACGTTGCAGTTCGTCTAAGTATAGACCGCCACCGCCGCAACGTTATGAAGCCGTGATAGATTAAGTCCATCGCAATGAATTACGAATCGCCGCGCATGCCGGCGTGGGGCGCCCGAGGAGGCACTATGGAATACGGATCGATCCAGGCCGAGGAATTCGGCGACCTGCAGCGCCTGGTCGACGGACTGTTTTACGATCGCCGCGCCATTGACCGCCTGGACCTGATTGTGCAGGCCGAGATCTTGGACCTGGCACCCGACCTCATGGAGATCGTCAACCTGCTGCCGCCCGGCTATTACGATCGTCAGTCCCTGTGCGACCAGCTCAACTCGGCCCTAGCCGCCCACGGCTGGGGCGCCGTCTACGGCACCGTGGAATAAACCTAGTCGTTTAAGAACGCCCCTCAATGACTAAAACGCCGCTTGTGATGGTGTTCACAGGCGGCGTTTTCAAACTTGTATGTGCTCTTACTCGTCCTTGGGCGCGGGGTGTTTGCAGACCACGCTCATGTAGATCATACCGAGCACGGCAGCGGTGACCGAACCGGCAAGGATGGCGGCCTTGGCAGCCAGAACCTCAAACTGGGCCGTCGGGAAGGCAAGGCCGCTGATGAGGATCGACATGGTGAAGCCGATGCCGCCCAGAATGCCCACACCGGCAATCATGTGCCAGTTAACGTTATGCGGCAGCTCGCAGACCCTAAACTTAACCAGGGCAAACGTCATGCCAAAGATGCCGATCGGCTTGCCCAGCAGCATGCCAAAGTACACGCCGAGCGTCACCGGGTCGGTGAGCAGCGTGCTCATATCCACACCCACTAGGCGAACCTGTGCGTTCACGAACGCAAAGATCGGCAGAATCACAAAGTTGACCGGCGTGGAGATCAGACGCTCCATGCGGATGAGCGGCGGGGTCACGCGGTGCATGACGCGCTCGACCCTGGTGGTCGAGACGGTAAAGTCATGCTGGCCCAGGATGTGTGCCTCGTCGTCGTAGCGGTCATCAAGCAGCGGCAGGCACTCGCCCAACCAATCGGTGAGGCTATCGAGCTTGACGCCGCACTTGGCCGGAATGGTAAAGGCCAGGATGACGCCGGCGAGCGTGGCATGTACACCGCTCTTGAACATGCAGAACCACAACAGCAGGCCCAGTACCGAATACGGGGCGAGGCGGTAATGCTGCGTCTTGTTGAGCCACACGAGCGCGCAGGTCACCAGCGCGGCGGCGCCCAACCAAAACGGATTGGGGCTCTGACCGTAGAAGATGGCGATGGCGGCGATGGAGATGAGGTCATCGGCGATGGCGAGCGTCGAGAAGAACACGCGCACGCCGTTGGGCACGCGGTTGCCCAAAAGCGACAGCACGCCCAGCGCAAAGGCAATATCGGTTGCCATGGGGATGGCCCAACCGTTGCGGGCGCCGGCATGGTTAAAGATCAGGTAGATGCAGGCAGGAACGACGACGCCGCCCACGGCCGCCAGCATGGGAAGCATGGCCTGACGCGGATTCTTGAGCTCGCCGACCGTCATCTCGTACTTAAGCTCAATGCCCACCAACAAAAAGAAAATCGCCATGAGGAAGTCGTTGACGAAAAGCTCAACGGTAAGACCGGCCGTAAGGTTGCCCAGACCCACATACAGCGGGGTCTCCAAAAAGTGATGGATGGCCTCGTAGGCATCGGTATTGGCGCAAATGACGGCGGCGATGGCGGCGATGACCATAACCGCGGCGGAAATCGTGCCGTTCTCGGCGATGCGCTCCCAAATGTCGTGGCGTTCAAAGCGCTTGCGCTCACGGACGTTGAACAGCTGCTCGGTTGCTGCCATGGGCGGCTCCTTTCACGGGAAAGCTCCCGTCTTAAAAAAGCACGGCCCGCCCAAGTGGCGGCGCCGCGCTCTAACGTATTACGCTTGCATCTAGCCTACCCTGCACGACAAGCACGCAGGCGTGGCCGAAAAGCGGAACCACAGGTTGAACATTATTTGCTCAACGGCACGGGCACGCCTGTCCAAGAGACGACGCGGCGCATGCACAAAAAACGACCGGAGCGCGGAGCGTCCGCGATCCGGTCGTGGCGTTCGGTCAACTAAACCTAGCAGGCGGCCATGATGGGGGCAGCGTCCTGCTTCTTACGGGAGAGGACGCCCGGCATCCAGACGCCGTCGTGCTCATCGGCAATGCCCAGGCCCTTCTGAGCAGCCTCGGTCTCGCCCTCGAGCAGGACCTGCGAGCCCTCCTCCATGATGTCGGTGATGCACAGGACAATGCCGTCAGCACCCTTCTCGGCGGCGTAGGCGCGCATGGCCTCGCGGATCTCGTCAATCATGCCAAGCGCACGGCTCTTGTCGACGGTCTCGTACTGGCCGATGAGCAGCTTCTTGCCGGCGGGCTCGAACATCTTGATGTCGTTGCCGACCATCTCGGCAGCGGTGAAGGAGCCGGACGGGCGGGTAAGGAAGACCTCCATGCCAAACTTGACCGGGTCGACGCCCACCTGCTCGCCGAGCTTGGCGGCGACGGCGCGGTCGACATCGGTGGTGGTGGGGCTCTTGAGCATGAGCGTGTCGGTCATCATGGCCGAAAGCAGCAGCTTGGCCTGGACGTCGGAAAGCTCAACGCCGAGCACGCCGGCGAGCTTGGTGACGATGGTGCAGCTGGAGCCCCAGGGCAGGCAGATGTAGTGCAGCGGGCCGGCGGTCTCGAAGTCGCCGATGCGGTGATGGTCGACAACACCAAAGACCGTGGCGTCCTTAAGGCCGGCGACGGATTGGGCGGACTCGTTGTGGTCGGTGAGGACGACGAGCTGACCGGCCTCGACGGACTCGATCACGCGGGGCTCGGCAATGCCGGCATCGGCGAGCAGCTTGGCGGACTCGGCCGGAAGCTGGCCCAGAGCGCAAGCCTCGTAGGTGTTGCCGGCATACTCAACCTGGTTAAGCAGCTGGGACAGGACGACGGCGCTCATGATGGCGTCGTTATCGGGGTTCTGGTGACCAAAGACAAGAACGTTTGCCATGGATATCCTCCACTTGATATGTGTACTTGGACGTAGCTATGGTAGCACGCCGATGCCGAGCCTTCGCAGACGGAAGGGCCACGGCATATTTTGTGGCAGGTATGGGGGCCAAGGCTGTCCCTTTTGCACCATGTTGGTGCAAAGTAACCTGACCCCCTTGCACCAGCTATTTACCGGCGGCGCGCAGGGCTACGTAGGCGGCACCGATGATGCCGGCGTCGTTTCCGAGCGAAGCGACCTTAATGGGCGTCTCGCGCGAGGCGGAAAGCGCGTAGCGCTGGAAGTGCTCGCGAACCTTATCGAGGTAGACATCGGCCGAAGCGGACGCGCCGCCACCGATCAGGAACATCTCGGGGTCGACCACGTTGGCGATAAGTGCCAGAGCACGACCGAGATAGTCAGCCATGGTATCGGCAGCTGCCAGCGCGAGCTTGTCGCCCTCGCGGCAGGCCTGGAACACGTCCTTGGAATCGGAGGGGCCGGTGAGCTCGATGGGCTCGACGCCCGCCTTCTTGCACTCGGCCAGGTAATTGCTCACCACGCCGGTGGCGCTGGAATACTGCTCCAGGTGGCCATGGCCGCCACAGCCGCAGGTGCGCTCCTCGGCCGGGTTCAGGCACATGTGGCCAATCTCGCCGCCGGCACCCACAACGCCCGATACCACGTCGCCGTTAACGATAACGCCGCCGCCCACGCCGGTACCGATGGTGACCATCACCACGTTCTGCACGCCCTTGGCAGAACCGAGCCAGGCCTCGCCCATGGCAGCGGCGTTGGCATCGTTCTCATACTTAACGACCGCATCAGGGCAGTGCTCCTGGATGGCGATCTTGAGCTCGGGCAGGTTAATGGCAATGTTGGCCTTGACCTTGGCATCGCCCGACGCCGGGATGGGGCACGGAACGGCCAGGCCAATGCCTGCCACAAAGGCGCGCGGAATCTGCGCCTTGGCGACCACCTGGTCGATAGCCTCGGTCACCGCGGCAAAGCCCGCAGCGTCAACGATGGGAGGCGTGGGCACGCTGGCCTTGGCCAGCAGATTTCCGTCCTCGTCGAACAGGCCCTCCTTAACCGAAGTGCCGCCGACGTCGATGCCGATGTAGTACTGCTTGGGTTCCATGGGGGCCCACCTTTCTCGTTTAAACATTGCCTGTATGGTACCGCTCCCAAAGCAAAAACCTACCAAAAAGGGACAGGTTTGTTTTGGCAGGTTTTATCTGGGGAAACGCAAATGGCCGCCCAACAGGCCACGCAAGACCATTCCCAAAAATAAGGGCGCCGGGAGGCGGTGACTCCCGGCGCCCGTCAAAGGGACTATGTTGTCTGTTGGACCGCACGGTCCATCGCGGCGATAACGCCGACTAGGCCTGAAGTGCCTGCAGCTGCTTGTGAACCTCGATGAGCTCCGTCGCCATGACTCGCATGGTCTCGGTACCGGCCATCTGGTCCTCGGCATGCAGCAGAATCAACGGGGCCTCGCCGTTACGCTCGCCGTTGGCCTCCTTCTTCAGAAGCCCCATGTGAACATCGTGACCACCGTTATAGGCCTCGTCGCCCTGCTTGATAAGCTCCTCGGCGGCGTCAAAATCGCCCTCCTTGGCCTTTTGCACGGCATTGATGTACATGCTCTTGGCGGTACCGACGTAGCTGATGATCTCAAAGCAGGTCATCTGCAGTTCGTTCATATCGTCCATGCGGAGCACCTAGCCCATCACGCTGACGCAGTGGTCGATGATGCCGGCAGCGTTCATGCGGCCGTAGTCGACCATGTTGATGACTTCGACCGGAAAACGACCGGCGGCCTCCTTCTCAAAATCGCCCTTGGTGTAGCCGATCTGCGGGCCAAGCAGCAACATGTCGCACTCGTCCAGGTGATCGTGGGCCTCGTTCATGGGACGAGCCTCGACCTCAATATCCAGACCACGGTTCGCAACCTCGGCCTGCATCTTCTGGACCAGCAGGCTCGTGGACATACCGGCATTGCAGCAGAGCATGATCTTCTTCATGGTTTCCTCCTTATAACTGCGCGGCGCGCAGACGACGACTGGTTGTATTCCTTGCGGTTATTGTGCCCGCTCCCCTGTATCTTTACGCAAGGGAGAGAGCCGCGGGCACCGGCACCGCGTACCGGCGCCCGCAAAGGTGAAAGGGACGAACGTTAGGCGTTCTACTCGGCGAGAGCCTCCTGCTTGGCGATTGCCTTCTCGGAAATCTTCATAAAGGGCAGGTAGACGGCCATGCCAATGACAATCTCGAGAGCCTGCCACACGCCGGCGCGCCAGTCAAAGCCCGTAGCGAGCAGGGCATTGATGACGGGAGGCATGGTCCAGGGCACCTGGGCGATGCAGGGGCTGATGATGCCTGCGCAGGTAAGGCCATAGGTGATGCCGATGAACAGATCGGGAAGAAGGACGAACGGGATCATGAGCGGCAGGTTGTACACGATGGGGTAACCGTAGATAACCGGCTCGTTGATGTTGAACAGACCAGGCAGGATAGCCATCTTGGAAACGGTCTCGGAAGCCTTGTTCTTGGAGAACAGGAGCGTGTCGAGCAGAAGCATGAGGGTGCAGCCCGAGCCGCCGATGAGGGCGAAGCTGTTAACGATCTGCATGTTCATGTAGTGATCGGGCTGGATGGTGCCACCGGCGGCAAAGGTAGCCATGTTGTCGACGATGAGCATGGTCAGGATCGGCTCGACGGTAGCGCCAGAGATGGTGGACTGGTGAATACCGACGCAGAACAGCAGGTTAGCAAGGGTGTAGATGAGGATAACAGCCCACGGACCGGCGTTCATGATGCTCTTGAGCGGGTTGGAGATGCACGTGGAGATGATGGTGCACAGATCGGTGCCGGCGCACACGGCGAGCAGGGCTGCGGCAAGAGCGAAGACCGCGAGGTTGAGCAGCATCGGGATCATGACGTTGAAGGAGTTGGAGACCGCGGGAGGCACGCCCTCGCCCAGCTTAACCTTGAGCTTCTCGACGCCAGAAATCTTGATGAAGAGCGAGACGGAAAGCAGGGCGATGATAATAGCCGAGAACAGACCGTTGGTGCCGGTGTTGGCAGTCGAAAGGGCGCCCGTGACCTCGGCGGAGGTGATCTTGTCGGTGAGCAGCGGGCTCGTGGCGGCAAGCGAGGCGGTGATCTGCTGCGGCATCATGATGACGAAAGCAGAGATAGCGACGACCACGCAAGCGAGCGGGTTATCGAAACGCTTGTTCTTAGCGAGGCTGTAGCCAATCAATCCGGCCAAGATAATGGCAGAGACGTTGAGGGTGCCCAGCGTAATTGCCGAACCCCACGTCTGAAGGTTGGCAAGGCCCGCCGCATCGAGCGGGAACAGAGGGAACACGACGTTGTTAATAAGAACCGCGATACCCGCAAGGATATAGAGCGGCGTGATGGTCGCGAAGGCGTCACGCAGGGAACGCAGGTGAACCTGGTTTCCCACCTTCGCAGAGACCTCGGCAAACTTGTCGAGGAAGCTCTTTCCGTTGTCACTGGCCATGATTGCTCCTAACTTTCAAATCCGGCCTTTTCCTATGCGCACGGTGGTCTGTCGCCCTCTGCCACCAGATGTGCCATGTGTTGCGCGCAGCGGCGCGCGGTCTGGGCGTTCGCCCGTTCGCTAATCAACCACGTGAGTCGTGGCGACCTGCTTGAGCCAAGCTGCCGACTTCTTAAGGCGGCGCTTGTAGCCGTCCATAAGGTCGACCTCGACAAAACCGTAACGGTTCTTAAAGGCATTCGCCCAAGACCAGTTATCGATGACGGCCCAATAATGGTATCCACGACACTTGGCGCCCTCGGCAATTGCCTTGGCAACCCACTCCAGGTGCTGGCGTACAAAGTCGACGCGGTAGTCATCCTGGATGGTTCCTTCGGCGTCTCGGTTCTTGTATTCGTCCATGATGCCGATGCCGTTCTCGGAAACGAACCACTCAAGATCAGGGTAGTTCTTAGCGCAGTCCATGCCAAAGTCGTAGAGGCCCTGCGGGTAGATCTCCCAGCCGCGGCTCTCGTTCATAACGGCGTCGGGCCACACGTACTCGTCGGCAAAGTGCGGCAGACCGTACTGGTCGATCTTGCTCGCCGGCGCCTGAACGCGCGTGGGGTGGTAGTAGTTGCAACCGAGCCAGTCGACAACACCCTGCTTAAGACTGTCTCTTATACACATCTCCGAGCCCACGAGACTAGCGCTCATCTC
>URNK01000061.1 GCA_900549195.1 uncultured Collinsella sp. | reverse complement strand
GAGCGCTAGTCTCGTGGGCTCGGAGATGTGTATAAGAGACAGACTCGGGCGTCAACCCCACGGTTAAGGAGGACGGCACCATCGTGGAGGCTCCTTGCGACGGTTCGGTGACCGACGAAGAGCGTGCCGTGATCGATCGTGTACTCAAGTACGAGAACCTAGGCCGCCGCTACAACCCCGACAAGTCCGATGCCGTCAAGAACTGCTTTAACGAGTACGCCTCGCAGGAGGACATCGATGCCTATTTTGAGGTATGGGCTCAGATGTTTAAGAAGGATCCCGAGTGCTATATTTCGGCGCTTATCAATAACTACTATGGTTATTTTTATCCGAGCGCGCGCGATGCCTGGGTCTACAGCACGGCGCGTAGTGCCGAGATCATGGCGCGTCCCGACAACCTCAAGTACTTCGACTTCCATCCGGTTGACAGCAACGTGGTGCGCTGGTGTGACCATCTGATCAACCTATACCGTGTGGCGGTGCAGCGTGTTCCTTTTATCTCGCTCACCATGAGCTCGGCCACCTATGTGTGGATCATGATCGTCGTGGTGGTCTACCTGTTGCGCCGCCATTCGTGGCGCGCGCTGGCCATTTGGGTGCCGCTGCTGGGCGTGCTCGCCGTGTGCCTGATCGGTCCCTGCAACGGCTCGACCTACATGCGCTACCTGTATCCGGTCATCGCCTGCATGCCCTTTGCCATTGGCGCCACCATCACCCGCAGCGACCTCCTCTGGTCCTAATTTGGTGCATTGAGGGCCAGGTTTCTTTGCACCAAAGGGGACATCATCACGACGCCTTCATTTTGGGGTTTATCTCGCAGGGCAGTAGGTATATCATAAGGACGTTTGTTTATATTGCCCGAGCATCTGCGCTGGGCTTTAGGTCGAAACCGATAGGAGACACGTATGTCCGGACACTCTAAGTGGGCCACAACCAAGCATCGTAAGGGCGCGCAGGACGCCAAGCGTTCCGCCCTCTTCTCCAAGCTCAGCCGCAACATCACCGTTGCTGCCCGTCTCGGCGGTGACCCGCTGCCCGAGAACAACGCCAGCCTCGCCGCTGCCGTTGCCAAGGCCAAGGCTCAGTCCATGCCTAAGGACAAGATCAAGTCCGCTATCGACAAGGCTTTTGGTTCGGGTGCCGATGCCGCCGTCTACGAGAACATCGTGTACGAGGGCTACGGTCCCGCCGGTGTCGCCGTCTACGTCGACTGCCTGACCGACAACCGCAACCGTACCGCCGCTGATGTCCGTTCCGCCTTCTCCCACGCTGGTGGCAACCTGGGCACCTCCGGCTCCGTTGCCTTCCAGTTTGAGCGCAAGGGCCAGATCGTCGTCGCCAAGGAGATCCTGGACGAGAACGCCAAGAAGGAGACCATGATCGCCAACGGTGCTGCCGGTGACGAGGATGAGTTCATGATGGCCATCGCCGAGGCCGGTGGCGAGGACTACGAGGATGCCGGCGAGGAGTGGATCGTCTGGACTACTGCTAACGAGGTCATGGCTGTCTCCAAGGCGCTCGAGGAGCAGGGCGTCCAGGTCAAGGGCTCCGAGACCACCATGGTCCCGACCACCCCGACCGAGGTCTCCGGCGCCGACGCCAAGAAGGTTCAGCGCCTCATCGACCGTCTTGAGGAGCTCGACGACGTCCAGGATGTTTACAGCACCATGGACATGACCGACGAGGTCATCGCTGCCCTCGAGGAGGAGTAGCGCCCGCACGGGTTAAGCCGTGCATTTCTGGGCATAATGAAGCGAGCATGCAAGCCTCGTGGAATAGATGAGCCGGATCCGCGTGCGTAGAGCACCGGACCCGGCTCTTTTATAATGATGCGAACCGTTTTGTATTTCGAGTGCCGAGATTTGAAGGGAGCGCCACGTGCGCGTACTCAAACGAGCCCTAGCGATCGTGTATCTTGCCGCCGCCATCGTGGCGCTGGGTACGCTTGTCTGCCAGTTCTGGGGACCGTATACGTATCGCTTTATGCTGCTGCTGCGTGACGCCATGCCTCGCGTCGTCGTTACGGTGTGTGCCGCTATCGTGGCGCTTGGCGTGCTCATCGGTTTTTTCCGCCTGATGTTCGCGCGTCGCGAGCCGTCCTGCGTGCATCCGGCGGGGGAGCGCAATATCGAGGTCACGCTCGCAGCGCTTTCCTCGTGCGCCCGTGCCGCGGCAGAGCGCGATGATCGCGTGATGGTTGAGCATGTCGAGGCACGCGTTCAAGGCTCCGACGAGTCGCGCGTTCGTTTTAAGGTCGAGGCCATCGCGCTCGATGACAAGGACGTTGCCGCTCTTGCCACCTCGATGCAGCAGCGCATCGAGAAGGCCTGCGACACCATGCTCGGCACGCCGGGCACGACCGCGCGCGTCCGTTTTTTGCCATCCAAGACTACCGTCCAGACCGTGGAGGTTTCCGGTGAGTGATACCAATCAAGACAAGACCGCCCGCACGCCGCGCCTGACGATCGACCAGAACGCTACGCTGGCAGGCGAGTCCGCCGACACCAAGCCCGAGGCCGGCGAGCAGCACGACAGCGCCGCCAACGACTTTGACGAGGCCATGGGGCTCATCAAAGGTACGGGCGCTGCTATCTGGAGCTACGCCGTGCGCCACCCCAATACTACGCTCGGCGCCTTGGCAGGCTTTATCCTCGCCGTGCTGGTACTTACGTTGGGCCTGTGGGACACGCTCGTCATCGCATTCTTTGTACTGATTGGCGCCGTGATCGGCCAGATTCGCGACGGCGAGAACGGTATCGTCAACTTCTTCGGCCGTCTGTTTAGCGGCCGCTAATATGTATTCGACTGTCGCATCTGCGGCAGGCATAAGGAGGAACCATGGCTTTTAACACGAAGGTCGATGTGGCCGATACCGAGCTCGAGGCGAATGAGGCCGTCGCCGCCGAGGCGGAGGACGTAACGCTCGAGGACGAGGCGCTCGTCGAGGCCGAGTCCGATGCGGACGAGGATAACGAGGAGATGGATGAGGAGGCGGACGAGTCCGAGGACTCGCTGACCTATTCCAACGGCGTGATCGAGAAAATCGTCGCCATGGCCACCCGCGAGGTGCCGCACGTCCTGGGCATGAAGGGCAACCTCATGCACTTTGTGCAGGAGCAGTTTGGTGCCGAGAACCTGACCAAGGGCGTGACGGTTGAGGTCACCGATGACAACCGCGTGGTCGTCAACATCTCGGTCATCATCGAGTACGGCGCCTATGCGCCTGCGATCTTTGACGACGTTAAGGCGCGCGTCACCGAGCGTCTGGCCGCGATGACCGGCCTTGAGGTGGCAGGCGTCAACCTGCGCATCGAGGATGTCATCACCCCCGAGGAGTACGAGCACCGCACCAGCCAGCACGAGTAACCTACCAAAAAGGGATGTTTATTTTGGCAGGTTTTACCTGCGAAAACGCTAAACGGTCGACCGCGCAAGCAAAAGTGCGGTCGACCGTTTTCTATATGCCCCCGATGCAGGCATACCGCTCGTCTAACTAAGGGTTGCAATCTTCGCGTTCCGCGTTACCCTAATGGGCGCATTGTTTCCAAATTGTTAACGAGGGGTTGCCGTAATGGCCGACGAACACGAGACCGAAAGCAAGGCATGGGCGATTGAAGCCGCTGCGGCAGAGGCGGCGTCGCGTGCCGCCGAGGAGATGCATCGTCCTCCGGTGGTGCCGATGGAGCGCGTTGTCGGTCGCGAGGATATCGAACGTGGCGAGCGCGCCGGCCGCAAGCGCAGCCAGGAGCCAGGCTTTCCGCGCTTTTTTGCCGAGCTCAATCTGGGCCTGATCCTCACGGCCTTTGCCATCGTGGCCTTTAAAACCCCCAATCACTTTGCCTTCGGCGGCACCTCGGGCGTGTCGGTCATTCTTTCCACGCTGTTCCCGACTCTGCCCGTCGGCGTCTTTATGTGGATTATCAACGCGGTCCTGGTCATCCTGGGTTTTATCTTTTTGGAGCGCAAGGCAATCCTTTGGAGTGTCTTTGCCTCGTTTGCGCTTTCGGCCTACGTCTCGCTGTTTGAGCTCTTCATTCCGACGGATGTTTCGATGACGGGCGATATGTGGCTCGACCTGTGTTTTGCCGTCATCTTGCCGGCGCTGGGCAGTGCCATTGTCTTTGACATTGGCGCCTCGACGGGCGGCACCGACATCCTTGCCATGATTCTCAAACGCCGCACGACGCTTGAGATCGGCCGTGCCCTGTTGCTGGTCGATATCGGCATCGTGACCATCGCGGCTTTCCTGTATGGCCCGCGCGTCGGTCTGTACTGCGTGCTCGGTCTGTTTGCCAAGACGCTTGTGGTCGACAAGGCTATCGAGAGCATTCACCTTCGTAAGGTCTGCACGATCATTTGCTCCGAGCCCCTTAAAGTCGAGGAGTTTATCGTCAAGCATCTCAACCGCACGGCAACGATCAGCCGTGGCTACGGCGCTTTCTCGGGCAAGTGCGTCACGGTGATCATGAGCGTGCTGAGCCGTCGCGAGGCAGTGCAACTGCGCCGCTATGCCCGCGAGATTGACCCTGGCGCCTTCATCACCATCGTCGATAGCTCCGAAATCGTCGGCAAGGGCTTCCGCGGCACGAACTAGCCCGGTCGTACCCTTCGAATCATTGAACAAACCGGCTACGTTGCAAATCGGTCATCTTGCGGTATTTGTCCCCACATTGGGCGATAATGATGCCAAAGACATCGTTTGCGATCCAGGTGATTCGCTCTAGATACGAAGGGATGATTTCGATGTTCTGTTCGCAGTGTGGCGCCCCCATGGGCGATAACGACAAGTTCTGCGGCGTGTGCGGTGCCCCTAATACCGAGGTCAAGGCCGCCGGTCCCGCTCCGCAAGCTCAACCTCAGCCGCAGGGTCAGCCGTTTGCCCAGCCGCAGCCGCAGCCGTTCGTTGCGCCCCAGCCGGCTATGAACGCGCCCAAGGGCTGCATGGCGCAGGCCTTCAACGACATGCTCAAGGTTCCCGGCGCCTTGGTTCGCGTATGCCAGATCGCCTTTTTGCCGGCGCTGATCTGTGTTGTCTCGGTGCTGGTGCTGTTTATCCCCGTTATCGGCGGTATCGCAGCGGCCATTGGCTTTTTGCTCGCGTGTGTGGCAAGCGTGTGCGGTGCGGGCTTTGCTATCGAGTGGGGTCGTGACCTGTCGCTCAAGGATGATAACGGCATGGAGCGTCCGCTGTTGCG
Organism: uncultured Collinsella sp.; assembly: GCA_900549195.1. Taxonomy (GTDB): domain Bacteria; phylum Actinomycetota; class Coriobacteriia; order Coriobacteriales; family Coriobacteriaceae; genus Collinsella. Next base: position 4,505 of record URNK01000061.1, on the reverse strand, counting down.
CTCGACCTCGTTTGGATTGGGCATTTTCTCGTCTGTCATTACCGGTGTGCTCGAGTTCGTGGCCATTATTCCGGTGATTGGCGTGGTGTTCTCGGCTATCGAGAGCGTCGTGATCGGTGCCGTCGGTTCATATTATTTCAATGGTTCGAGCGGTCTCTAGGCCGCACTCTTCGGCTCGATGGGCCTGCTCGTCTTTGCCATGATCGTGTCGGTGGTACTGGGCATCTTCTTTAAGATGTTTGGTGATGCCGCCGTGATGCACTTTGCCGTCGCGGGGCGCGTGGAAAGCGCGTTTTCGCTCGAGAAGGTCTGGAAGTCTTATAAGGCCAACCTGGGCAAGCTATTCTGCGCCTCGATTCTTCCCGAGTTTTTGACGGGCATCGTGTCGCACATCATCACGTGGATCTTCACCGCCATCTTTGGCGCCATTGCTACGTTTGGTATGTATAGCTATTACTATCGCCCCACGGGTCTTGAGGCAATCATCGAGGGCGGCGGCATTACGCTCATCCTGTTCTTGATGATCGTTGCCTTTGTCACGGTGTTCCTGACTGTGTTTGGCAAGATGCTCAAGTATCGCGCCGTTGGCTACTGGGCCGCGCGCTATGCCAGCGAGTGGTCCGATGAAGATAAGGACGACGTTCTGACTTTTGTATTGCCCTTCGAGAAGAAGTTCTCTCCTTCGGGTTCCAGCGCTCCGGATGCTTCGCCGGCACCTGCACCAGCACCCGAGCCCGCGACCGAGCCTGAACCGGCGCCCGAGTCTGAGACGGCATCTGAGCCCGAGCCTGCGCCTGAGCCTGAGCCGGCACCTGCACCTGAGTCGGCGTCCGAGCCAAGCTCCGACGAGGAACCTCAGGACGAGTAGCCATGCCGTCTGCCATTTGGGGACGGGGTAGAAATAGCGCTTGAAGAATGAGCGGGGGCGGACGTGTCGAAACGTCCGCCCCCGCTCTGCTTTAGCCAGGCTGTTATGGATGGGTGTGACGACTACTCGTCGTGCTTCTCCTCGCGGCGTGCAGCAGCGCGTGCGTCGTGGATGCCCTTGATCGCGGCATGGCGAGCCGTTCGGGCATCATGGATGGCGTCGCGAGCCTCGGCGGTCGTCGCCTTGGCAGAGCGCAACTTGGCGGCCAGATCGGGGTTGGTTTCGGCGACCGCGGTAATCGCGGGGCCGTCGAGCTCCTCTTGCGTGGGCTCGGCCAAAAAGTCGATAGCATACTGGGCGGCCACCATGGAGCCCTTTGCCAGCACGCTCTCGTCGATCTTGTAGAAGCAGGAATGTTGGGCGTACGTGGCGCCAATCTTGGGGTTGCGCGTACCTACAAAGGCGAGCACGCCCGGTACGCGACGCAGGTACTCCGAAAAATCCTCGCCCGAAAGCGTGCCGCGATAATGGCCTTGGCCGGTGGGGCCCAGGCACTTGATTACAGCCTGACGGCAGCGCTCGCTCGAGGCGGCGTCGTTTTCGACCTTGTAGTTGGCGATGGTGTAGTCGGTGAGCTCTGCCTCGGCGCCCAGAGCTGCCGCGGTATGCTCCACGATGCGGCGCATGAGCTCCGGCATTTCCTCGTGGGTCGAATCGCCGTAGGTGCGCACCGTGCCGGCGAGGTAGGCCGTGCCGGCGATAACGTTGCGCGCGGTGCCGCCGTGCAGCTCGCCGACGGTGATGACGGCCGGCTCGTAGGGGCTGATTTCGCGCGAGACGATGGTCTGCAGGGCGTTGACGATCTCGGCGGCAACCATGACGGCGTCGTGGCCGCGCTGGGGCATGGCGCCATGGCACGAGGTGCCGCGTACGTCGATACGGAACCAGTCGGTATTGGCCATGCGCGGTCCGGGCTCGCAGCTCACGGTGCCGGCGTCGACCTCGCTCCAGATGTGCGCGGCGTAGGCGCCATCGACGCCGTCGAGCACACCCGTGCCGATCATGAGCTTGGCGCCCTGGCCATTTTCCTCGCTGGGCTGGAAGACGATGCGGACTTCGCCGTGGATGTCGTCGGTCATATGGCGCAGGATTTGCAGCGTGCCGAGCATCATGGCGATATGGCAGTCGTGGCCGCAGGCGTGCATGCAGCCCTCGTTGACGCTGGCGAACTCCTCGCCAGTCTGCTCGGTAACGGGCAGGGCGTCGATATCGGCGCGCAGCAGGATGCGGCGGCGTGGCGTGCCGTCCTCGCGATAGGCGTCGGGCGCGGTGCCGCGAAGCGTTGCCACCAAGCCGGTCTTGAGCGGACGCTCGTAGGGGATATTCATGGCGTCGAGCTGGTTGGCGATGTCGGAGGTCGTGCGCTCCTCGGCAAGGCTCAGCTCCGGGTGCTTATGGAAGTGCCGGCGCTGCTTGATGATATATGGTTCAAACTCGGTAGCGATATCTTTGATGGCTGCGGTGACGTCGTCAGCCGCGCGAGCCTCGGTCGCCGCCATAATCTGCTGTGCCTTGGTCTTCGTCATGGTCGATTTGCTCCTTGCTGGGTTGATCGCAAAATCGTACAGGCTCTCTCCAGTATGCCACCTGCCGCTAGGGCTGGTAAAGTTGCCGTTTGCAGCTTGGGGTTTTGTTACAAGGGCGGGGGAGTACACTCGGGGGTGTTGAATTTCCTGCCAGAGATGGGGATGCCCATGCAACATATCGATCGGATTATCCGCTCCAAGAACGTCTTTACCGCGCAAGACGGCATCGATACCGCCCGCGAGCTGGCGATTGCCATCGCAGGCGACCGTATCGTCGCAGTCGGTGCGCCCGATGACGTGATTGCCGCCGCGCCTGCCGCCACGCCGGTTATCGACTACGGCGAGCAGTTTGTCTGCCCCGGTTTCCATGACGCTCATCTGCACTTCTTCCATACCTCGGTCGGTTCCTCGCCGTACATGCTCATGGATATGGGCACGTCCGAGGCGGCGCTGGTGCAACATGCGCTCGAGTTTTCCCAGGATCTGCCTAGTGACGCTTGGGTTGTGACGCAGGGCTGGCGCGATTACCGTTGGGATCCGCCCGAGCATCCTACCAAGGCGTCGCTCGATGCGGCATTCCCCGATCGTCCCTGCGTTATGTATTCGGGCGACGGACACACGCTTTGGCTCAACAGCCGCGCACTCGAGGCGCTCGGCGTCACGCGCGACAGCGAGCCACCAGCGGGCGGCAGCTACGACAAGGACGCAAACGGCGAGCTTACGGGTATCGCCCACGAGGCGGCTGCCATGCAGCTGCTACCGCGCTGCCTTGAGTGGCTGGGCGAAGATCGCATCGCAAGCGCTTACGCCGATCAAATGAGGCGGATGGCCGAGCAGGGCATCACCTCGATATGCGATATGTCGCTCATGCCCATACCGGGCTGCGATTTTATCCGCGACGATGTCTACGACAAACTGCAGGCAGCCGGCAAGCTGGGCATCCGTGCCCATTTGTTTCCCACGCTGCTGGATGACCAATCGCGCTTGGAAGAGCTGCAGACCCGCTACGCGAACAACGCGCTGCTTTCGGCGCCGGGTTTTAAGCAGTTCTTCGACGGCGTGTCGAGCGAACACACGGCATATCTCACCGAGCCCTATACCAATCCGCGCTTCCCGGGCGATCAGGGCCGTTTGACAGTTCCTGCCGAGCGCATGCGTAAGCTGGTTCTGGCGGCTGCGGAGCGCGGCCACACCGTGCGCATCCACGTCATTGGTGACGGCGCCATCCATGCCGCGCTGGATATCTTCGAGGAAGCGGCCGAACTGTACGGCCTGCCCCAGCACGGCCATAACACGCTCGAGCACCTGGAGAACCTCCTGCCCAAGGACATCGATCGCTTGCGCAAGCTCAACGTGGTTGCTTCGAGCCAGCCCTGTCACATTACACTCGACCCGGGTGGACCGGAGCGCGATCTGGGCCTGGAGCGCAGCCGCATCATGTGGCCGTTTGCGACCTATAAGCAGCGCGGCATTCGCCAAGCCTTCGGTACCGACAGCCCTATCACAGCCGTTACCAGCATGAACGTGCTCTACACGGCCATCACGCGCCAAGACCCCAAAAGCCACTGGCCCGAGGGCGGCTGGTTACCGAGCGAGCGCATCGACGCAGCAACAGCCCTACGCAACTACACCCTGGGTAGCGCCTATGCGGCGGGCGACGAGCAAAACCTCGGCAGCTTGGAGCCCGGCAAGTACGCCGACCTGGTAGTCCTGGACCAAAACCAGCTCACCATCGACCCCCAAGAACTCCAAGCCACCAAGGTTCAGGCCACCTACCTGGCAGGCAACCTCATCTACGAGCGTTAACCCCACATCCCACCCCTCAGTTGCGGTGAAATAGTCCCTAAAATCGGCCTTCAAGCCCAAAAACAGGAACTATTCCACCGCAACTTAAAAGAGCGCGTCCCAACAACGTGCCCCTATCTTGTGCATTCCATCCGCATCGCCATTTTGCTGCACTGACTTCTCTGAATTCCGGGCCCTAGTTAGTCAACCTGGCTCCCGGGGCGGACCGGAGGGCATGAAGTTTGTCGCTGTCTCTTATACACATC
>URNK01000060.1 GCA_900549195.1 uncultured Collinsella sp. | reverse complement strand
CGGAGATGTGTATAAGAGACAGGGCGGGATCGGCGATCGTGGGCTCGGCGGCCAGCACCTCGGTAATGCGGTGCGCCGATTCGTCGGCCATGGTCACCATGACAAAGATCATCGACAGCTGCATCAGGCTCATGAGGATCGCGAAGCCATAGGTAAAGATCGAGGAGAGCTGGCCCACGTCGAACAGCGTGCCCTGGCTCGTGATGATGAGCTTGGATCCCAGGTAGATGATGACGACAAACGCGCCGTTGACGCAGATGTTCATCATGGGGTTGTTAAAGGCGAGCAGCTTCTCGGCGCGGGTGAAGTCCATCTGGACGTCGCGTGCGGCGGTCGCGAATTTCTCCTTCTCAAAGTCTTCGCGCACGTAGCTCTTAACCACGCGCATGCCGGTGACGTTTTCCTCGACGGACTCGTTAAGGGCATCGTACTTGTGGAACACGCGCGAGAAGATGGGGCGCACCTTAAAGATGATAAAGAACAGCCCAAAGCCCAGCAGCGGAATGATGACCAGGTAGACCATGGCAACGCTGCCGCCCATGATAAACGCCATGGTAAAGGCGAAGATCAATACCAGCGGCGCGCGCACGGCGATACGGATGATCATCATAAAGGCCTGCTGCACGTTGTTGATATCGGTGGTCAGGCGCGTGACGAGCGAGGAGCTCGAGAACTCATCGATGTTGGCAAAGCTGAACGTCTGGATCTTGTAGAACAGGTCGTGACGCAGGTTCTTGGCGAAGCCGCAGCTCGCATGGCTGCAGGTGACGCCGGCGGCGGCACCAAAAGCAAGCGACGTCAGCGCGACGAGCACCAAAAAGCCCGCGGTGGGAAGCATCTCGGCTACGGTGGCGCCGTCTTTGATGGCGTCGATCAGGTTGGCGGTGATAAATGGAATCAGCATCTCGCAGAGCACCTCGCCAAGCACGAGCAATGGCGTGGCAACAGCGACTTTCATATAGTCGCGGATGCTGCCCATGAGGGTTTTAATCATCCAGTTCCTCCCAGGTTACACGGATTTTCTCGAGCATTTCGGCGAGCTGCTCGCGCTCGTCGTGAGTGAGGGCACTAAAGGCCCGTTCTCTAAAGCGGATGCGGGCCGCCTGGTCGATGCGGGCGTTTTCCCGGCCGGTTTCGGTCAGGCGAATGGTGAGCTGCCGTCGATCCTTGGGGTTACGGCTGCGCTCGATGAGACCGTTGACCTCGAGCTTGGACAGGATCTCGGAAAGCGACCCCGGCTTGAGGTCAAAGTGCATGCCGAGTTCCTGCTGCGACATCTCGCCGCCGGGCTGCTTGGCCAGCAGGCAGATGATGGGCGCCTTGCCGGACACGCCTCCGCCATGAAAATGCATGTAATGGCCGCAAAAACCCAGGCCGCTCAGGATGCGCTTGGCGAGTTTGTCTTCGGCACTGACCGCTTCGGGTACATCCGCCGGCTGTGACGGGTCGCCGCCGGGCTCGTGCGAACAAAGGTTAAGAGGTTCATCGCACATGAATTAGTGTTGCTCCTTTCTTTAGTTAGGTAGTGGAATTGTTTTGTGCCTAACCAATCTAGGAGCATGAGAAATGAATGTCAAGGTACCAAACTAGTGGTTACGCGGTTTTACCAAACCGCGTAACGGCTCGACGCTGCAAACCCGCCAGAGCGGCAATCTGCCTTTCAACTTCGGCGGCATGACCAGAAGGTCAATGCCGCCTCGTTTCAAGGCACCTTGCTCGCTCTGGCGGGTTTTCGCTGACTTCGCCAAAACATCGGTGTTGCCCGACCAGTCGTTTTGGCACTTAGGTGGCAATTAGGGACGTTCCTTATGTGCCGGCACTTGGGGACACTCCTTGCGCTGATAGTCGTTGGGTTAGTCGTTGGGGACGTTCTTGTTTGACTAGTCATTTAAGAACGTCCCCAACGACTAACTTCCTTCCCGTAACCTTTCCGCAACAATTTGCCCTTCACGCTGCCCGACTTCGCTCGTAACGTTCCCTGCGCTACACTTAGTCGCACTGTGGCGCTGCCGCGCCGCGCCCGACCCAAGGGGGACTCTCATGAAGAACACTCAGCTGCTGTTGATCAACGATATGTGCGGCTACGGCAAGGTCGCGCTTTCCGCCATGCTGCCGGTGCTGTCGCATATGGGCTATCGCATCCACAACCTGCCGACGGCCCTTGTTTCCGATACGCTCAACTACCCCAAGTTCTACATCCACGACACCACGGAGTACGTGCGTCAGAGTCTTGCCATTTGGGAGGAGCTCGGCTTTGAGTTCGACGCCATCTCGACCGGCTTTATCGTGACCGAGGAAGAGACGCGCATCATCTCGGACTTTTGCCACCGCCGCGCGCAAAAGGGCACCAAGGTGTTCGTCGATCCCATCATGGGCGACAACGGCAAGCTCTATGCCGGTGTGCCCGAGTCCACGATTGGCCTTATGCGGCACCTGCTGGAGTGCGCAGACTACGCGGTGCCCAACTACACCGAGGCCTGTCTGCTCGCCGATACGCCTATTGCAGAGCAGATCACGCCCGATGAGGCCCGCGCCCTTGTGGACGCTGTGCGCGAGCTGGGTGCCAAGTCGGTGGTCATTACGAGCGCCGTGGTCAATGGCACGAACGCGGTTATCGGTTACGACCATGTGGCGGGGGAGTACTTCACGATTCCCTTTGAGCTCATTCCGGTCTATTTCCCGGGCACGGGCGACACGTTCTCGGCGGTGCTCGTCGGCCGCGTTATGGCCGGTTGGAGCCTGCAGCGTGCGACGAGCGATGCCATGCGCGTGGTAGCGGAGCTTATCGAGCGCAATGCCGACCAGGAGGATAAGTCCGCCGGCCTTCCCATCGAGGCCTGCCTGGATGTGATTGACCATGAGTAATGCTGATGAGGGCGGCGTCAAGCCTGCGGGCGAGAACAAGCCGCTCGGCGCGCCGCGTGGCAAGCGTCCGCGTATCCGCGTGAGCTGCGTGGACCAGCTGGGTGCGTGCCGCTGCCACCATGGTCACAAGCCGGGCGACGTCTTTGACTTCGACCGAGACCGCGGCAAGATGTGCGCTATGGCCTGCCATGTGGGCTTTCCCTATATCGATATCCTGCGCTATGGCGGAACCGTGCCTGGCAACGAGCCCGGCACGGCAAAGTTCTGCTGCCCCGAGGTCGATACGCTGAACGTCTGGCTTGCCGAGATCGTCGACGAGTAGTCGAGCGCAATGTGACAAAGGGACAGTCCCTTTGTCACATTCGCCGGGGCTGCCCCTTCTTTTTGCTTATAATCCTAAATCTCTGCATTTCATCCGATTTTAGGTTCTAAAAATCCTACATTTCATCGATAATTAAGCGCATAAAACTTTGCATTTCATTTGATGACACTGAGGGGAGAGCCTATGCTGCGCAGGAAAATAGCGGCAGAGCTGGAGCGTTGGCTGAAGTCTGCCGAGCAAAAGGCCTTATTCATCACGGGTTCTCGCCAGATCGGCAAAAGCTATTCGATTCGCGCATTTGGCAAAGCCAGCCATGCAACCTACATCGAGCTCAATCTCATGGAAAATCGCCAGGCAAAAGATGCTCTTCTCGAGGCGCGGAATGCCGATGATTTCATCAGCAGGGTGACGCTTCTTTCGGGAAAGTCGATTGCACCAGGCAAAACGCTCGTGTTTATCGATGAGGTCCAAGAGGCCCCCGACATCATGACGATGGCAAAGTTCCTTGTAGAGGACGGGAGGTGCCGCTGGGCGTTTTCGGGGTCAATGCTCGGGACCCAGTTCAAGGGCGTCAGGTCCTATCCCGTGGGGTATGTCCACGAGCTTAGGATGTTCCCGCTCGATTTTGAGGAGTTTTGCTGGGCAACCGGGGTGAGCGAGGGGGCTCGCCAAACGATACGTGACGCGTGTATCAGCGAGAGGCCCATTCCTGATTACATTCATGACGCGATGATGGCAAACTTCAGGACCTATACCGTTGTCGGCGGAATGCCGGAGGTCGTGCAGCGTTTCCTTGACACGCAGGGCGACCTTGCCTCTGTTCGTCAGCTACAGTCCGAGCTCAACGAACAGTACCGACGGGATATTTCCAAGTATGCAAGCGGGCGTGCCCTTCAGGTGCAGAGCATCTACGATCAGCTCCCCATTATGCTTGAGGGCGAACACAAGCGTTTCGTGCTCAATTCCATTGACCCCAAGGCGCATTATGAGAAGTACCAGCGAGATTTTGTCTGGCTTGTCGATGCCGGCGTTGCTCTCAAAGCCGATATCGTAACCGAGCCAAAGTCGCCCCTGCTCAAGACGGCACGGCCATCGCAGTTCAAGCTATACCAATCGGATACGGGCATGTTGATGGCGCGCTACCCCGTTGGAGTCGCCCAAGCGGCGTATCTTGATAGCAAGGAGCCCAATCTGGGCGGCATTTACGAAAACGTGGTGGCCCAGCAGCTGGCTGCCCAAAATCGCCAGCTTTACTACTATCAGACAAAAAAGCGCGGTGAAGTGGACTTTGTGGTCGATGGGCCGGATGGGACGGCTGTTCCGATCGAGGTTAAATCGGGCTCCTATTACCACGCGCACGCTGCGCTCGGTCATGTGCTTGATACGGCTGAATATGGCGTAAGGCTCGGGATTGTTTTCTCGAGAGGCAACGTTGAGCGCAACGGAGCGGTTCTCTATTTGCCGCTATATGCGACCTGGGCCCTTTCGGATGTTTTGGGCGACTCCTGCGCCGAGGGGATAAAGCTGGAGGTCAAGCCGGTCTAGGGCCAGTCCCGGATGTGGCAAAGGGGCAGTCCCTTTGTCACATTCATGAGCGTGGATTTTCTCCCGTTTAGAGCGCACTCGAACGCTCAAAGTGGGAGAAAATCCACGCTCGTTTTATGCCGATGGCGTGGCCCGTATGCCCGCGCCGCCCGAGCGCCTACAGCTGCTCGAGCATGGCGGTGCAACCGGCGAGTACATCGCGGTAGGTGGCGTCGAAATTGCCGGTGTACCAGGGGTCGGCCACGTCGCCGGGGCGATCGGTCCAATCGAGCAGGCGCGAGATCTTGCCATCGGGGTCCTTCCCAAAAATTCGGTACAGGGCGCGGGCGTTCTCGTCGTCCATATAGACAATGTGGTCCCAGTCGCCATACTCCGCGCGACGTACCTGACGTGCGCGATGTGCGACGACGGGAATCCCGACCTCGCGTAGCTTGGCAACGGTACTGTGGTGTGGCGGGTTGCCGATCTCCTCGGTCGAGGTCGCCGCGGAATCGATGGCAAACTCCGCCTCGCGCCCAGCGCGGCGCACGAGCTCGGTAAACACCGACTCGGCCATCGTCGAGCGGCAGATGTTTCCATAGCAGATAAACAGTACACGTTGCATATGCGGTTTCCTTTCGATCGCCATCATCGAGCTCGAGTATCGCATCTACGCCTGCGCCATCGCCCTCTTGCGTTCCCAGCGAGCCAACTTAATCGTCACCAGCGTAAGCACCCAGGCCACAAGCGAGAACGCGGCACCCACTGCGCCTACATATGCAATGCCAACGCTGCTTACCACGGCGCCGCCCACTGCGGTGCCAAACGAGATGCCGACGTTAAACGCCATGGGCTCAACCGAACTTGCGAGTACCATCGACTTGGGATGGCGGCTGCGTGCCACGTCCATAAAGTGCGTGATGCACGACACCGAGAACAGGTACATGAGCAGCGCCAGGCTAAAGACAAAGACCAGCGCGAGCGGCATGGTGCCGCCCACAGCAAACAGTCCGAGTAACGCTGCAGCCTGCAGCACAAACGTCACGAGTAGCGCCTTCATGCCAAAGCGAGCATCGATCCATCCGCCCAGGATGTTCGAGATCAGGCAGAACACGCCGTAGGCCATGAGCGTGGTACTGGCTTCGACCGTGCCCATGCCCAGCACCTGCTCAAGATAAGGCGCCACGTAGCCGTAGAACACATAGACCGAGCCCACGCCAAACAAAAAGATGAGCATGCCGGTGATGATGCTCGGTTCGCGCAGCAGCCCCGCCTGCTCGCGAAAGGTGGCAGGTTCGTCGGTTTGCCCAGCGCGCGGCATAAACATCACGAGCGCTCCGCAGATCAGAACGGCAAAGGCCAGCGTGCCGTACATGGCCACGTGCCAATCGAGTGTGTCGGCCACAAACTTGCCGATCGAAGTGACAAAGACCATTGCCACGGAAAACGCACCATATACCACCGAGATGGCAAACGAAGTTTGCTGCGGGGACAGCAGCTCGGGGATGTACGTCACACCCACAGCGAGCAGTGCGCCAGAGACGGAGCCCAGGATGATGCGCGAGATAAACAGCACCTGGAAGTTGGGCGCCAACGCCATGACCAGGTTGCCGAGCACAAAGACGATGCTGTAGCACACGAGCAGCTGGTAGCGGCGAAAACGTCCCGTGCTGAGCGCAAGCACCGGCGTGGCGATGGCGTAGACAAGCGCAAACACGCTGATGAGCTGGCCTGCGGTGGCAAGCGATATGCCGAGCTCCGTCGCCAGGTCGCTCTCGATGCCGATGACCACGAACTCCGAGCAGCCGAGCGAAAAACCTAACAACACGAGCAGCGCCAGGCAAAGATTGGTGCGCGCAGGTGAAAGCGCGGCGGCGGTTGACTTGCTTTTAGGCGTGGTTGCGGCGGTCAAGGCTGTCACTCCAATGTCGCATTAATAAGCGGGATTCAATCCCTGCAACTCTAACAGAATGTGACAAAGAGACAGTCCCTTTGTCGCATTGCGCTGCCGGCCAGTCGCCCAAACCGTCACAACATTCGGCGAAAATCTCGAAATCGAGGAAAAGCGTCGAATGTTGTGACGGTTTTTGTGTCCGGCGCGGGTGAGCTTCGGTGTCGTCTGGGGGTATAAAACTAGCGAGTGTTTATTTGCGAGGCCTAAGGGGCGCCCCGTATGGATATCGATAACTTTGAATGGTGGTATAGCGAGGGTGAGACTCCGGACGAGGGGTGGGACGAGCCCGCGCCGCGTGACGTGTCGAGCGACGAGGACGAGACCGGCAACGACGTCGCCGCCGACTCGGACGCCGCCCTCGACCCTGTCGAGCCCCTGACCTTCGAACAAGCTTGGGCCCAGGCCGAGGCAGACGAGGCCAAGGCCGATGCCACGGCCACACTCGATGAGCCGGCGGACATGTCCATCTCGCCGGCCAAGACCCCGCAGCCGCGCCACACCATCGACCCCGGCAGTACGGCATCTTTCAGCATTCTCGACGTGCCCGCGCAAGGCGCCCAGGCGCCTGCGCCCACACATCGCCCCGACCTGGCTCGTGAGGAAGACGCGGGCCGCCGTTCTCCGCTCGGCCCCATCCTTATCGCCTTCATGGCCGGCGTTATCGCATGCTCGGTAATTGGAAACGTCTGGAGCCATGTTGAACAACAGCGAAAAGACGCCGCCAAGGTCGAGATGTCTATCGAGCAATCGCTCGGCCGCACGCGCTCGGTACATGTGTCGGTCGAGGTCAAGGACGGCGCGACGTGGGACACCGCGCGCGGCGACAGCCAAATGCTCATCTACATCGTGGGGCGCACGCTCAAAGGGCAGACGATTGACGAGTATCAATACGTCAATTCCGCTGGTGACGGCATCGAACTTAAGCCCGGCGACTACGAGCTCACCGTCGATGAACCGCCCGTCGCCACCGACGGCACGCGCTTCCGCGCCTCAAAGCGCATGGTCCCCGTGAACTTCAACTCACAGGCGCCCGACGCGGTCGACACCACACCGCAGGGCGGGTTCGACCTTTACGTGGATACCCAGTAGGCGCTCGCCGCTCATTCCGCTATGGCTACTCAATAATCGCCTGCCGTCCCGTCCCGTCGCCAAGAGTGGGACAATAGCCCTCGACACTATTGTTTACTTTTGGAGGAAGTAGCATGTCTACCGTCACTACCATCAAGCGCGGCGGCCTCACCGCGGCCATCGATTCCATGGGCGCCCAGCTCACGAGCCTTGCCCTCAACGGCAACGAGTATCTGTGGCAGGGCGACCCCGCCTTTTGGGGCAAGCACGCGCCCATCCTGTTCCCCATTGTGGGCTCGCTGCGCAACAACACGGCAACGTCTGCGGCCGGTACCTGCGAGATGCCGCGCCACGGACTCGCGCGCATTGTCGAGCACAAGCTGGTCGAGGTTTCGGAGGACGGCTCCTCGGTAACGTACGAGATTACCGATACGCCCGAGTCGCTCAAGGCGTTCCCGTTCCACTTTAAGCTCAACATGACCTATGCCTTGACCGGCGACGCCACCCTCACGCAGACCTTTGCCGTCACCAACACCGGCGACGTGGACCTGCCGTTCTCGGTGGGCGGCCACCCCGCATTTAACGTGCCCGCCCCCGGTGCCGAGGACGAGGCGTTCGAGGATTACGAGTTGGCGTTTACCGAGGCTTGGACCAACGAGGCTCCCATCATCACGCCCGACGGTCTTATGACGTTCGAGGGCAGCTACAAGGCGCCCGATAACTCGGACGTGCTGCCCATCACGCACCGCAGCTTCGATAACGATGCCATCATGTTCACCGATACTCCGGGCTCCACGCTCACACTGCGCGGCCGCAAGTCGGGCCACGGCGTCAAGATCGACTTTGAGGGCTTTAAGTACATCGGCGTGTGGTCTGCCGCCAACGACGCTCCGTTTGTGGCGCTCGAACCCTGGACCGGCCACACCACCATGGACACCGAGGACGATGTCTTTGAGCACAAGGTCAACACCATTACGCTGGCCCCCGGCGCTACCGATAAACGTAGCTTTAGCGTCACCTTGCTCTAGAGGTTCCGCCGTTCTAACGAACGGCGAATCGGTCGACGCTGCGCGCCGCCCAGAGCGACAATTTGTCATTCAAAAGGCAGGGCATGACCAGAAGGTCTATGCCTTGCCTTTTTCATGCCAACTTGTTCGCTTTAGGCGGCGCTCGCTGGCATTGTCAAAACATCGGCGTCGCCGTTTCCGTCAAGGGTTTGGTGCATGGGGGGACAGGTTGCTTTGTGCCAATCGTCCTCGTGTGTCTATTAATTTTTCGCGCACATGCCGCGCTGCTGGTTGCGGGCGTATATCCTGTCTTATTGTCAGCAAAACGAAATAGGGAAGGCACCAGATGCAATCTCGACAACAGCGCGGCATGCATGTCCAGCCGATATGCAGCCGTCGCATCTTTTTGGGCAATGCTCTCGCTGCGAGCGCTTCTGTCGTCGCCGGCGCACTTGCCGGTTGCCAGCGCCCCTCCACGCTGGAAGTAGTTCAGCCCACGACGGGCGGCGGTCGCGACGACCTGTCCGATTCCGTGATCGGCAAGGATAAGATCCGCATTGGCATGGAGGCAGCCTACGCCCCGTACAACTGGCAGGTCTCCGAAGCCAGCGAGTACACCATCCCCATCGACAACGTGCAGGGCGCCTATGCCGATGGTTACGACGTGCAGATCGCCAAGATCGTCTGCAAGGCCCTCGGCGGCGAGCCCGTTGCCGTCAAACAGAGCTTCTCGGGCCTTATCGACTCGCTCAACAACGGCCAGATCGACCTCATCATCGCCGGTATGAGCGCCACGCCCGAGCGCGAGGAGTCCGTCGGCTTTTCCGACCCGTACTTTATCGGTTACTTTGGCCTGTTCGTAAAAGAGGGCTCGCCCTACCAGAATGCGACCAAGCTCAGCGACTTTAGCGGCGCTACGGTCCTCGGGCAAAAGGACACCATGCTCGATACCGTCATCGACGAGATTCCGGGCGTTGTCCACAAGAACCCGGTCGATTCGGTTCCCACGG
>URNK01000059.1 GCA_900549195.1 uncultured Collinsella sp. | reverse complement strand
CGGAGGATCTCGATAAGCGAGACGCTGACGTCGTATCTCGAATTCTGGAAAAAGGAGCAGGCCCGCGAAATGGAAGCCTTCGGCCTGGAACAAGTCAAAGGCACTCCGCTCGTCCACTCATTCGAACGAACGAAAGACAGGCATCCCCAAGTCAACTTCATGGACCTGAATGGGTTTTCGCGCTGGTTCAGAAACTTCAGCGTCGAGAACGGGTTCGGCAAGTTCGAAGGCGTTCGAACATACCATTATGTGAAGGAAACTGTCGACGGGGAAACGATTTCGAAGCGTTATGAGCATAAAGAGTGGCTCGAATTGAGGGATTACCTCAGGAAGCATCCCAAGGTTCGCGAGGCGAGGCATATCAGCACATATGAGAGCGAGCACCTTCCTTACGGATATTCGGGCCTATCGAGCCACACCGCTGCTGCCGCTACTGCCCGCTACTGCCCGCCAGCTTCCGAACCAGCGGGCGGTAGCAGCACCCCGAACATCTCGCCGACAGCGCAGAGAGTCGTCGACCTGGCGGCCAAGGCCGACATCGAGGACGTGATGCTGTGCGACCTGCCCGGCGTCCTGTCCTTCCTAGGGCTGCCACCTGAGACGGAGATGCCGCCGGGCAACAAGGGGAAGACGAAGCTCAAGAAGCTCTACAGGAAGGTGGCGCCGAACAAGGCATACCACTCCGGCGAGCGCGCCAAGGATTTGATCTCGCACCTCGACATGGCAGAGATCTGGAGTGGGTATGATGAATTGGACACCTAGTTAAGAGCGAAAGGTGTTCAAGATGACCCAAAGAAGAAAGCGATACGACAGGCAGTTCAAGGTCTCGGCGGCAAAGGTGGTCCTGTCCGGGGAAATGACGGTCAAAGGCCTATCGGAGGAACTCGGCATAAAGGATTCGACGCTGAGAAGGTGGGCCCGCGAATACGAGGAGATGGGAGACGGCGCGTTCCCCGGAAACGGCTCCCCGAAGATCAACAAGGACTACGAGATCGTGAAGCTCAAGAAGAAGGTCGAGGAGCTCGAGCGCGAGAACGAGATACTAAAAAATTTCCGGGCCTTCTTGAGTCAAGACCATGCGTGAGGTTCGAGTTCCTCAAAGAGCATAGGGGCGAGATCGGCCCCATCAGGAAGGCATGCGGGCTGATGAAAGTCTCGAAATCCGGTTTCTACGAGTATCTCGGCCGGAAGAAGTCCGACGCCCAGATAGAGCGGGAGGCGATCGAAGGTTTCGTCGTCGAGGCCTTCGAGCGGCACAAGGGCCGTTACGGCTACCGGCGCATCAACCGCGAACTGCGAAAAAGCGGCATCGCCGTGAGCGAGAAGCGCGTGCTCCGCATCATGCAGAAGCTCGGGCTCGCCGGAAGGGGCGCGACCCGAAAACACCGCATCCAGAAGAAGGTCGAGCCGGGAGACCCTCGGTTGAACCTGGTAGAGCGCGCTTTCACCGTGGGCGAGCGCAACAGGCTTTGGGTGGGCGACATCACCTACATACCCACAAGAGAAGGGTGGCTCTATCTCGCAGCCGTGATAGACGCCTTCTCCCGCAAGGTCGTGGGCTGGTCGATGTCCGAGCGCATCACCGAGAAGGTCGCGATCGACGCGATGGAGCAGGCGGTCGGCAGGGAGGGTCCGCCAGATGACGGCAGCCTCGTCTTCCATGACGATCAGGGCGCGCAGTACACCTCCCGTTCCTTCCGGCGGTGTCTGGACTCGCATGGCATAGTCCAGTCGGTATCAAGGCCCGGCACGCCGCTGGACAACGCGGTGGCCGAGTCGTTCTTCAAGACGCTGAAAAGGGAATTGGTGAAAGAGAGGAGCTATGGGACGAGGGACGAGGCCAAGCAGGACATCTTCAAGTACATAGAGCTCTATTACAATAGGGTGCGCATGCATTCCACCCTGGGCTACATGTCTCCAGTGGAATACGAGCGGCAATACGCTTGAGGATCCTTAAAAGAAAGTCCAGTTTATCCTTCCCACTCCAATCCCCATACGAAGGGAGTGTCGCATATGTATGCAGCGGCGCAGAACCTTCGGGGGGGGTATCTCCTAGGAATACCCGCCTCCGAGGCCAATCTATCATCGAGTACGTCCTGATCATCGCGGTCATCGGCCTGGTGATCGTTTTCGCGGGACCCGGCGTGGCCGGAGCCATCCGAAACCAGTTCAACCTGGTAGGCAACACGGTGAACAGCGGGACTAGCGCTGGTACTGAGGGCGGCGGAGCATCCGGCGGCGGCTCCGCCGGGGCCGATTCCGCGACTGTTCAGGCAACTGTCGCCAAGGACGTGAAGGACTGGACCTTGGACGAGCAGAAGGCCGTGGCCGAGGACATCGCGGCGAAGGGCGAGGCTTCGCCCGCCTACGCCAAGGCTAAGGCAGCCATGGATGCAGGGACGAAGTTCTCGATGAAGCTGACCGACGGCCAGACGCTTGAGTACAAGATTATCGGCATCAACCACGACGACTTGGCAGATGGTTCCGGCAAGGCGGGACTAACTTTTCTCACGACTTCTATGAACTTCAACTCTTGGATGAACCCTACGGCAACCAACGCCGGCGGCTGGGAGAAGTCGGATCTCCGCCAGAAGATGAACTCCGGCTATATTTGGAACTTGATGCCGTCTGAACTCCAGTCCAAGGTGAAGCCGGTTAAGAAACTCACGAATAACGTGGGGGGTGCAGACAAGAATGCTGCTGTGACACCGACTGTGGACAAGTTATTTTGCCTTAGCGATTCTGAGATTGTTAATGCCGATTCGCCCCGTCCTCGCTGGGATGGCTACACTTGGATTAGCAAAGAGGGCACACAGTACGAGGCATTTGTAGGTAAGGTTACACGGGATTCCAACAATGCCGTCATCTGTTTCGGTGACTCATGGTGGATGCGTTCGCCCAATCCGGGGTACGACGGCGGCTTCAATTGGGTCGGCAGCAAAGGCAATGTATCGCGCGGTGGCTATACCACTGGTGGAGCAACTGCCTCGATCCAAGATACAGAAGTCTGTCCCGCTTGGTGCTTCTAGCCTGTCTTCTAGCATGTTTAGCGAAAAGCCCGCGCGAACCTGTGCGGGCTTTTCTTTTGGCGACAGCACGAACGATTTGAGGCTCGTGGACCAAGTTATCGGGTTGAGGAGAAATAGAGTCATACAGCGGCTCTCAGAGCGCCTGCCGCACTCCCCCGCCATTACCTCTGCGGCGTCCTCATATAGAGCCCATCCTGGTTGGCGTTTCGTCGCGACAGCCCACTTGTCCATCGATCAAGTGAACTACTGGAATAAATACAGCGACACGCTTGTTCGTTACAGTCGCTATATCTGTGTAACTCGCCGCGATAACTACAGCCTGTACTCGGCTGTATACCAGCTACGCGTATGTAGATTCATGTCGCGTTAACAAATCGGCTCAAGCGTGTGCAAAACGCGCAAGTAACCGCAAAAAGCGATTATCGCGTAGGTAGATTTTTGGCACCCTGTTGCTTAATCAAAATTAAGGGCTTATAGGACAAAATGTGTGTCCCGATAGAACATCCGTTTCCATCCATTAATCCAGCCAGAACGGGTACGGGTCCCTGTGGTGGAGGTCCTCCCACACTGCCCTGTCGCCCCACTCCGGCCCTCCGTCCTCGCGCGACGGCGAGGCGGAGTAGACGCTGAACAGGAAGTCGATGTCCGCGTCGGTCGGCATCGTGGCGAGCTTCTCGCGCGCCGTCCTCGCGTCCCCCGAGTGCGCGTGGCACCACCAGAACACCGCCTTCACGCGCTTGACCGACGTCAGCCCCCGGTGGTTGCGCAGGACGGCCCTCAGCTGCGAGTTCACCCCTCCCTCGATCATGTTGTTGGTCGACGGCAGCGGGCCGGCCTTGGCCAGGGCGGGGTCGAGGTAGGTGAACAGCGTCCCCGCCGACACCAGCGACGACAGCGACGAGCGCGCCCGCCTCAGCCTCTCGTGGGTGTAGACCCTCCTGCCGTCCACCACGGTCCTGTCCTCCAGGAAGTCGGCCCAGAACCCGCACCAGTCGAGGTAGCGCTCGACCCAGAGCTCGGCCTGGTGCAGCGTCTCGATGCCCATGAGGTCGCGCGCGATGAGGTAGAGCTCGCGCCCCGCCTGGAGCTTCGGCCGCGTCGTCGTGTAGCGCTTGACCTGCGAGAAGGCGTGGAAGGTGCACCTCTGGACCCTGGTGCGCGGCCAGGTCTCGCGCACGGCCTTGGCGAACCCGCTCCCGCCGTCGGTGACGACCATCTCGGGCGCCGGGATCGGCGACATGAGGGCCGACCACGCCCTCGAGTTCTCGGACCTGGCCATGTACCAGGAGACCACCCTCTCGCCGCTGCAGCATATGAGCACCACGAGGTCGCGCGCGACCCAGATCCCGTCGACGTGGAGCACGCGGTGCAGCTCGCCGTCGGGGACGGGCATGGGCCAGACCTCCCAGAACTCGGCCGTCCTGCGCCTGAAGGACCGTCCGCCGCCCGGCATCGCCGCCTGGGAGTCCTTGGAGAGGAGCCACCCGAGGAACTCGTCCAGCCTTGCCGCCGTGTCGTCGTACCTCACCGTCGTCGACGCGCCGCAGGCCGTGCACCTCCACCGCTGGGACCCCGATGAAGTCCTGCCGTTGCGCTTGGTCCGACCGCCGCAGTAGGGGCAATAAACGGCCTTCATGGGCACCTCTTCCGAAAGGATATTTAACGGTTCCGGAAAAGGTTATCTACCTGCGGGAACGATAGGCAACCGGACACACATTCTGTCCGAGCGGTTAAAAGCGGGCACGGAATTTAAACGGCTGAAAAAGGGGCATCGACCTGCGCCGATGCCCCTAAAGCAGACACACATTTTGTCCTATAAGCCCGCATCTCCCCGATCTGGAGAAATGCGGGCCGTCCCGTATATCGAACTACAAGCGAAATCGTCGATTAACGGCGTGCTGCCTTCACAAGCTCGGCGACCTTGGCGACGACCTCGTCGATCGCCACATCCTCGCGCTCACCCGTGGCACGGTCCTTGAGCTCAACGGTGCCATTCTTAAGGCCACGCTTACCCAGAACGACCTGATACGGGAAGCCCATAAGGTCGTTGTCGGCAAACTTAAAGCCGGGACGCTCGTCGCGGTCGTCGACG
Organism: uncultured Collinsella sp.; assembly: GCA_900549195.1. GTDB lineage: Bacteria > Actinomycetota > Coriobacteriia > Coriobacteriales > Coriobacteriaceae > Collinsella. Next base: position 4,791 of record URNK01000059.1, on the reverse strand, counting down.
ACAACCTCGATACCCTCGGCGCACAGGCCATCAACGATCTGCTCGCAGACGGTAGCGCACTCCTCCTTCTTGGGATCGAGCGGAATCACCGCGACCTCGTACGGGGCAACGGAGACCGGCCAGACGATACCGTGCTCGTCGTTGTGCTGCTCCACGACGGCAGCGAGCGAGCGGGACACACCAACGCCGTAGCAGCCCATGATGAGCGGCTTCTCCTTGCCGTCCTCGTCCATAAAGGTGGCACCCATGGCCTCGGAATACTTGGTGCCCAGCTGGAAGACCTGAGAGACCTCGATGCCGCGGGCAGCGGAGAGGGGCTTTCCGCAGTGCGGGCAAGGATCGCCGGCCACGACGGTGACCAGGTCGGCCCACTCATCGACGGTAAAGTCGCGCTCGGGGCAGGCACCGGTAAAGTGATAATCGACCTCGTTGGCACCGCAGGCCCACTGCTTGGAATCGCGCAGGCTCTCGTCGCACACCAGACGAATGCCATCGGGCAGGTTAACCGGTCCGATAAAGCCCTTGTGCAGACCGTTCGCCTGAAGCTCCTCGTCGATCATCATGCGATAGCCCTTGCCAAAGACGTGCTCGGCCTTGCAATCGTTGAGCTCGTGATCGCCCGGAACAATGGCCACGACCGGCTTGCCCTCGGCGTCGATGAGTGCCAGCGACTTGCGCGTGCCGTTCTCGGGGAACCCAAAGAACTTAGCAACTGCCTCAATGGTGCCCATGCCCGGAGTCTCAACCTTGGTGAGCGTACCGTCACCAGGACCCTCGGTCACGACGACCTTGGTGCTTGCCGCCTCGTCATCGGCAGCAAAGCCGCAATCGTCACAGTAGACGAGCGAAGCCTCGCCGGCGTCGGCCAAAGCCATGTACTCGACGGAGGTATCGCCACCGATCTCACCGGAGTCGGCAACAACGGGCAGGGCCTTGATATAGCAGCGCTCGCAGATGTTAGCGTAGGCCTGCTTCATCTTGTCATACTCCTCCTGCAGGCTCTCCTGCGTGGCGGAGAAGCTGTAGGCGTCCTTCATGATGAACTCGCGACCGCGCATCAGGCCAAAGCGGGGACGGAACTCGTCGCGGAACTTGTCCTGAATGTGGTACAGGTTGACGGGCAGCTGTTTGTAGGAGCGCAGCTCATTGCGCACCAGGGCCGTGACGGTCTCCTCGTGGGTGGGACCCAGGACGAACTCGCGACCGTGACGGTCGTCAAAGCGCACAAGCTCCTTGCCATAGGCGTCGATGCGGCCGGACTCACGCCACAACTCGGCGTCGACCATGATAGGCATCATAAGCTCCTGGGCACCGGCAGCGTCCATCTCGTCGCGCACGATATTCTCAATCTTGCGGATCGAGCGCCATGCGAGCGGCAGATAGGAATACAGGCCGGCGGCCTCTTTGCGGATCATGCCGGCACGGAGCAGCAGGCGGTGGCTGGCGAGCTCAGCGTCCGCTGGATCCTCTTTAAGCGTCGGCGCATAGAGCTTAGACATATACATTGCTCGGGTCATTTATTTCTCCTCAATAAGCTTGTCGACCTCTGCCATAAGCGCGTCGACAATTTGGTCCTCAGCTACTTTACCAATGATCTGGCCATGCGAAAAGAGCAAGGCCTGACCACGTCCGCACGCAACGCCCAGATCGGCATCAGAAGCCTCGCCGGGGCCATTAACGGCACATCCCATCACAGCGATCGAAAGCGGCGCGGAGTAGTTCTTAAGCCGCTCGGTAACCTCCTCGGCAATGGGAATAAGGTTAACCTGGCAGCGGGCGCACGTGGGGCACGAGACAATCTCGGGGCCACGGCGACGCAGGCCCAACGACTGCAGAATACCCCAGGCAACCGGCGGCTCCTCAACCGGATCGGCTGTGAGCGACACACGCATGGTGTCGCCAATGCCTTCGGAAAGCAAGATACCCAAGCCTACAGAGCTCTTGATGGTGCCCTGGAGCTTGGTCCCCGCCTCCGTCACGCCCAGGTGAAGCGGAACGTGGGGAATCTCACGCGACAGGGCTCGATAGGTATCAAGCGTCGTTTGCACGCTATGGGCCTTGGCCGAAAGCACAATGTTCGTAAAACCGCGGTCCTCAAAGTGCTTGACGAAGCGCTCGCTCGACATCACGAGCTTCTCGGGCTGCGTAAGCTCATCGCGCTCAGCGATATCCTGCTCGAGTGAGCCGGCGTTGACACCGATGCGAATCGCACAGCCCGCAGCGCCGGCGGCGTCGATGACGGCATCGACCTTAGCCCAATCGCCGATATTGCCGGGATTGATGCGAAGCTTGGCGGCACCAGCCTCGACGGCGCCGATGGCGAGCTTATGGTTAAAGTGAATATCGGCGACGATCGGCACCGGAGACTCGGCACAGATGGTGCGGAAACCCTCAAGCGCGGCCTCGGTGGGCACGCTCACGCGCACGATATCGCAGCCAGCCTGCGCCAACGCGCACACTTGCGCAAGCGTTGCCTGGGCGTCAGCGGTATCGGTGCAGGTCATGGATTGGACCACCACCGGCGCGCCGCCACCGATCTGCACACCGCCCACATGCACGGGGCGCGTCAACTCGCGAGGCAAAGGATGGGATAAAGACAATCCAAACACTCCCCTACAGGATAAATCGAAGGACGTCGGAACGAAGCATATAGACAAACAGCAGCGCAAAGAGCGCGATGCCCACATAGCTCACAATCGTCTGGACCTTGAGCGGAAGCTCGCGGCCAGCAATCTTTTGAATGATCTCGATGACCAGCTTGCCGCCATCGAGTGGTGGGATGGGCAGCAGGTTCATAAAGCCAAGCGAGAACGAAATGAGGGCAGCAAACGAAAGGAACGTGGCAGGGCCGGCAGCAGCAGCCTGTGAGGACATAACGCTAATGCCCACGATCGAAGAAGACTGATCGAGAATCTCCATCGTATGCTGCGGCTGGAGCAGGCGCATCACACCCTCCGCTGTCTGCACGACATAGGAGAACGAAAGGCGAGCCGACGTGATGGGGTCTAAACGGACCACCTGCGTAGAGGCATACACACCTAGGCGCTCGTCCTCTTTGAGCGCAACCGCGGTCGAATGCTGCTTGCCGTCACGCTCGTACTCGATGGCGATATCGTCCTTTCCGGCAGCCTTGCCGATGGCATCGAAAACGTCCATCCAGGTAGAGCACGATACTCCGTCAACCGAAAGGATCGCGTCGCCGCCCTCGATACCCGCCTTGGCGGCAATAGACCCCTCGTCAACCTGACCGATCACGTTGGTATCCATCGGCACGGTGACACCCGCAATAGAGTAGATGCTCATAAGCAGCAAAAAGCCCGTCAGGATATTGACGAGAATGCCCGCGAGCAGCATAAAGGCGCGCTTGAGAAAACCCTGGCCCAGATAGGTATGCGAACGCTCTTGCGCAAGGAACTCGGCTTCGCCGCACGGCAGCTCCCACACATCGCCCTCGGTAGTCGCATGCTCTCGATCGAAACGGCGGCCGTCAAAGGTGGTGTAACCCGCCGCGTCTCGCGGCAGCGTCTGATACTTGGTGGGATAGTAGCTCAGCGAAGGCTTCTCACCTTCCTCATACCAAGGCGCGATAGAGCCCCAACCCAAGAGCAAGGCGCATGCCTCGAGCACATCCTCCTCGGATAGCTCGAGCTCGGCGGCAAGGTCGGCCACGGTCACGCGACCATGACGATAGATAGCCGCGAGCACGCGATCGGCGCACGAGACGTCGGTCGGATCCATACCGCAGATGGCAGCGTAGCCACCCAGCAGCAGCGGGGTCACGCCAAACTTGGTTCCAATGCGACGTGACGTGTAATGGATGTCAAAGCGGCACGGCAAGCCCAAAAAGAACTCGGTCACACGGACGCCGCAGGCACGCGCCGCCAAAAAGTGGCCGCCCTCGTGCAAAAACACGAGGACGGAAAGCATCAGCAGGCCCCAAAAGACCGATGAGAGAACGCTCAGAACAGTATCCATAAAACGAAAAAGCAATCCTTATGGGTTAGGAACGGGTTGCGGCGAGCACCTGCGCAGCCTTTTCACGCGCCCATGCATCGATGTCGCGAAGCTGCTCAAACGAATCGACCGCCTGCATATCGTGGGAATCCATGCAGGATTCCACAATGCGATCGATATCGGTAAAGCTGCAGCCATCGTGCAGGAAGGCATCGACGGCGACCTCGTTGGCGGCATTGAGCACGCACGGCATGGTGCCACCCGTCTTGCCGGCACGTTCGGCCAGTGCCAGACAGCGGAAGGTATCCATGTCGGCAGCATCAAACGTGAGCTGCCCCAGCTCGCGGAAATCGATACGAGGCGCCGGGGTATCCCAACGCTCGGGATACGAGAACGCGAACTGGATGGGAATACGCATGTCGGAAGCACCGAGATGCGCCATCACGGAGCCGTCGGCGAACTCGACCATAGAGTGAATCTTGGACTGACGCTGCACGACCACGTTAATGAAATCGAGGTCGCAGTTAAACAGATGCATGGCCTCAATGCGCTCCAGGCCCTTGTTCATGAGGGTGGCGGAGTCGATGGTGATCTTGGCACCCATGGCCCACGTGGGATGTGCGAGGGCATCGGCACGCGTCACGCGGTCGAGCTCGTCGCGGGTGCGGCCAAAGAACGGACCGCCCGAGCAGGTGAGCCAAATACAATGAGCCTCGCGTGGGTTCTCCCCCAGATAGCACTGGTAGATGGCGGAGTGCTCAGAGTCGACTGGAATAAGCTGGCCCGGTTGCGCCAACGGCATAAGCAAGTCGCCGCCGACGACGAGGGACTCCTTGT
>URNK01000058.1 GCA_900549195.1 uncultured Collinsella sp. | reverse complement strand
TGAGCGCTAGTCTCGTGGGCTCGGAGATGTGTATAAGAGACAGGCTGCGGGAGTGCTAGTCGGTCATTATTGGCGCCGAAGCACCGTCCCGTCCCAGCATCGCCCTCAGCTTCTCGAAGCTTTCCTCGCTTAGGCAGTGCTCCATGTGGCAGCCCTCTTGCGACGCGACCTCAGCCGAAACACCCGCATCCTCCAGCAGCCCCACGAAAAAGCAGTGACGCTCCCATATTTGACGAGCGACCTCCAGACCACGCTCCGTCAGATGAACATCTCGCTTGCCCATTTCGACGTAGCCGTTGTTCTCCAACGTCGCCATAGCTTTTGAAACGCTTGCCTTAGTTACGCCAAGGTACTCTGCAACATCAATCGAGCGCACGATGCCCTGACGTTGCGACAGAACGTAGATCGATTCGAGATAGTCTTCTCCGGATTCACGTAGGGCCATGGGCCGCCTTTCGCAATGATTGCTAGTTAGCCTTTGGATACTTTCCACGGCTAACTTTACCGCAAAAGTTGCCCATGTCTTACTACTTTGCCTAAAAGTTAGCCGCGTTTCACAAAACGTGCGGGACGAAAACAAAATGGGGACGCCCCGCAAGGAATGTCCCCAGGTGCCAGGTGCCGGCCCGCAGCTACACGAGTCCAAAGTGCTTCGCAGCGTTGTAGATGCCGTCGTCGTCCACGGCAGTCGTCACATAGGTCGCTGCAGCTTTCACCGTGTCCTGCGCGTTGCCCATGGCCACACTTGTGCCCACGGCCGAGAACATCGACAGGTCGTTCTCGCCGTCGCCAAAGGCAATCGCCTCGCTCGCGTCGATACCAAGCCGCTCGAGCGTCGCCGCCACGCCCAGGTCCTTGCCGCCGTTAGCGGGAATAATGTCGCAGAACAGGTCGCACCAGCGCGTGGTGAGCGAATGCGACACGGCGTCGGTCACGATATGTTCGTCGGCCGGGTCCACAAAGGCGCAGAACTGGTAGACCGGTGCGTCAAAGGCGTGCTCAAACGGCTCCTCGTGGTAGACGATTCCCGCGTTGCTGCCAGCCGTCACCACGCGCTCGGACAGGCGGTTCACAAACGAGTTCTCGCCCTGCATGCACAGCGAGTCGTAGCGCCCCTGCGCCACCTGGTCCACAATCACCGCGACGTCGTCCGGATCGATCGGACAGCTGCGGTAAACCCCCTCGGCATCAAAGCAGTGCTGACCCGAGAGCGTAATGTACGCATCCCAACCCAGGTCGAACAGCCAGTCCGGTATCTGGTAGGTCGGGCGACCCGTGGCGATCACGCACGCAATCCCCTGCTCGTGAAAGCTATCGAGCACCTGCTGCGCCGACGCCGGAATCCGGTGCGTCTTAAAGCTCAGCAGCGTGCCGTCGATATCGAAAAATGCGGCCTTGATCATCCTCGTCTACTCCTCGCCCTCGAGCTTTTCGCTCGCCTCGAGCCACGCCATCTCCAGCTCGTCCATGGCGGCGTGAGCCTCGTCGATCTTTGCCTGCTGCTCGCCGAGCGCCGTGTAGTTGGTGGGATCGACTTGGGCCATTGCTGCCTCGGCCTCCTCAACGCGGGTGCGCTGCGTCTCCATCTTGCGCTCGAGCGAACTCACCTCGCGGCGGAGCTTCTGGCGCTCGGCGTTGGACAGGCCGTTGGGCTGACCGCTCGACTTGGGCTTTTCGGCCGCAGCTGCCGCGGCACCGGTGTCGAACGTGCCGGTCTTGGCGCTCGGCGCGCCCACGGGCTCGCCCTCGGCGGTAGCGTTGCACAGGCGCAGGTACTGGTCCACGCCACCGGGCATATGCGTCAGGTGGCCGTCGAGCAGCGCCCACTGCTGGTCGGTCACGCGCTCCATCAAAAAGCGGTCGTGCGTCACCAGGATCAGCGTGCCGGGCCAGCCGTCCAGCAGGTCCTCGACAATCGCGAGCATGTCGGTATCCAGGTCGTTGCCCGGCTCGTCCAGGATGAGCACGTTGGGCTCGTCCAGAATCGTCAGCAACAGCGACAGGCGACGGCGCTGGCCGCCCGAAAGATCGCCGATGCGGCTCCAGAGCTGCTGCGTCGTAAAGCCCAGGCGCTCGCAAAGCTTCTCGGGCGAAGTCTCCTTGCCGTCGATGACGTAGTACTTCTTATAGTGGCTGAGCACCTCGCGGATCGTGTCGCCCATGTAGGGCTCGAGCTCCTCGAGCTGCTGCGACAGCACGCCAAAGCGCACTGTCTGGCCAATCTTCACGCGGCCGCGCGTGGGCGCAATTTTGCCCTGGATCACATCAAGCAGCGTCGACTTGCCAGCGCCATTCTCGCCCAAAAGACCATAGCGGTCGCCCGCACCAATGAGCCAGGTCACGTCGGAGAGTACCTGCTTGGGCGCGCCGTCGGTATCGGCATAGCCGGCGTCCACGTCGACCACATCGATAACCTGCTTGCCCAGGCGGCTCACGGCCAGGCGCTTGAGCTCCAGCTCGTCACGCACGGGCGGCACGTCGGCGATCAGCTCACGAGCGGCATCCACGCGAAACTTGGGCTTGGTGGAACGAGCCTGGGCACCGCGGCTCAGCCACGCGAGCTCCTTGCGCGCCATGTTGCGACGGCGCTCCTCGGTAACGGCGGCCATGCGGTCGCGCTCCACGCGCTGCAGGATGTATGCCGAATAGCCGCCCTCGAAGGGATCGACCTGGCCGTCGTGGACCTCCCACATGCTGGTGCAGACCTCGTCCAAGAACCAGCGGTCGTGCGTGACCACGAGCATGGCACCCTGGCCGCGCTGCCAGCGGGCCTTTAAGTGACGCGCGAGCCAGTTGATGGTGCGCATATCCAGGTGGTTGGTGGGCTCGTCGAGCATGAGCACGTCGTAATCGCCGATCAGCAAGCGCGCGAGGTCCACGCGACGGCGCTGACCGCCCGAAAGCTCGCCCACCGTGCCCTCCCAGGGCACATCGCTGATGAGGCCGGCGAGGATCTGGCGCGTGCGGGGGCTCGACGCCCACTCGTACTCGGGGGCGTCGCCCACAACGGCATGATGCACGGTATCAGTATCGACCAGGTTGTCCTTTTGGCCGAGCAGACCGATCGTCGTGCCGCGGCGGTGCGTCACGCGTCCGTCGTCGGGCTCCAGCGTGCCAGCGAGCACGCTCAGCAGCGTCGACTTGCCGTCGCCGTTTTTACCGACAATACCAATGCGGTCGCCCTCGCCCACGCCGAGCGTCACGCTATCGAAAATATGCTTGGTGGGAAACTCTAGGCTGACGGAATCGCATCCCAAAAGAATCGCCATATGCCCTGCTCCTTCGTAGAAATTCAACGTTGTCCATGATAGCAGCGAGCCCCACCCCAAACCACCACGAAGGCGCCTGTCCCCTTTGTGGTGGTCGTTTCGGTCGCAGAGTAAAAGGCGGGCCATCTCCCACAAGAGATGACCCGCTTCTCCAATCAGTCCCGCGGCAACCGTGGCCGCCGCGGGCCTCAAGCATGTCCCGGACTAGGAGAACATGCCGGTGAGGTAATCATTCAGCCGCTTATCCTTGGGTCGTTGGAAAATCTCGTCAGTCTCGTCGTACTCGACCATATCGCCCATGTAGAAGAACGCCGTGCGGTTGGACACGCGCGACGCCTGCTCCATGTTGTGCGTCACGATGACTATGGCGCGGTCGGCAACGATCGACGACATAAGGTCCTCGATCGCCAACGTCGAGATGGGGTCGAGCGCCGAGCAGGGCTCGTCAAACAGGATCACGTCGGGGTTGAGCGCCAGCGTGCGCGCGATGCACAGACGCTGCTGCTGACCGCCCGAAAGCGCATAGGCGCTCTTATCGAGCTTGTCTTTGACCTCGTCCCACAGCGCCGCGCCGCGTAAGCTTTCCTCGACCATGCGGTCGAGCTCGTCACGGTCGGTGATGCCGTGGCGCTTGGGCGCAAACGTGATGTTGTCGCGAATGGACTTGCGGAACGGGTTGGGCTGCTGGAACACCATGCCAATGGAACGGCGCAGCTCGTAGGTGTTTTCGGTCTTGGTGTTCACGTTGCGCCCGCGATAGTTGATCTCGCCCTCCACGCGGCAGCCGCGAATCTCGCGATTCATGAGGTTGAGGCTACGCAAGAAGGTCGACTTACCGCAGCCCGAAGGCCCAATGAGCGCCGTGATCTCGCCCTTGTGGAAGTCGAGCGACGTATTGTGCAGTGCATGGTGGTCGCCATAGTACACGTTGACGTCCTTGGTGGAGAGCACAACCTCGTCGCTCACGGCCTTGCCGCTCACGCGCACGCGCTTCTCGCTCTCCCCCACGCTCGACAGGAAGTCCCGGGTGTCGGACGATGCCGCTTCGGTTGCGGGCGTTGCATTCATCTCGCTCATTCGGCCGTCATCCTTCTTGCCAGTTGCTTGCCCACGATACGGGCGACTACGTTAAACAGCAGCACGCAAATCATCAGCAGCGCCGCGGTGCCCCAAACAATCTGCTGGGCCTCGGGGCTGCCCTCGCCATAGATCTTGTAGATGTGCACGGCGAGCGACTCGCCGGGACGGAACACGTTCCAAGCGCAGGTGGGGCTCGACAGGTTAAAGCTCAAGAAGTTCAGGCGAACCGGCGAGCTCATACCCGAGGTAAAAAGCAGTGCTGCGGCCTCGCCAAACACGCGACCGGCCGAAAGCACGATGCCCGTCACGATGGCAGGCATGGCCTCGGGGATCAGGATGTGCAGCGTGGCCTCCCAGCGAGTGAGGCCCATGGCCAGGCACGCATCGCGCTGGGCCTGCGGCACGTCCTCGAGCGCCTGCTGGATCACGCGCACCAGGATGGGGATGTTGAACATGGTGAGCGCGACGGCGCCGGAGATGATGGAGTACTTCCAGCCCAGCTGCACCGAGAACACCAGAAAACCGAACATGCCGACGACGATGGAAGGCAGCGAGGACAACGTCTCGATGGCGGTGGAGGCGATGTCGCGGATGAGTCCGTCCGGCGCGTACTCAACCAAAAAGACCGCTCCGCCCAGGCTGATGGGCACCGAGATGATCAGGGTGATCAGCAGCAGGTAGAACGAGTCGAACAGCTGGTAGAGCACGCCGCCCTGCGTTCCGTTGGCGCGCGACGGCTCCGTGAGAAAGCCCGGCTGGAACAGCGTCGAGATGCCCTCGAACAGGATATAGGCCACCATGGAGACGACGATGAGCATGACGATGGCGACGATCGCCGTCAACACGCCCGTGGCGAAGCGGTCCTGCTTTTGGACACGCCCGAGCCTCGCCTCGTCGATATGGATGCGCGTGCTAGCCACGAGCCTTCGCCCCCTTGCGGCCGATGAGGTGGATAATCAGGATGAAGATGAGGCTCATGCCCATCAGCAGCAGGCCGAGCGCCCACAGAACATCGTCCTGGGCCGAGCCCTCAGCATAGACCGCCATGGACGTGGTGAGCGTGGTGGTGATGGTCGAAGCCGGCGACAGCAGCGACGTCGGCATGGCCTCGATACCGCCGATAACCATGCGCACGGCGAGCGTCTCGCCAAAGGCGCGGGTCATGCCAAGAATGACCGCGGTCATGAGCGACGGCATGGCGGACTTGAGCACCACGTGCCAGATGGTCTGCCAGCGGGTGTAGCCCAGCGCGAGCGAACCCTGGCGGTAGCTGTCGGGCACGGCGCGCAGGCCATCGACCGAAAGCGTGGTCATCGTCGGCAGGATCATGACAGCCAGCACGACGGCGCCGGGCAGGATACCCAGGCCCGTGCTCACATGGAAAACACTCTTCATAAGGCCGACGACCACGTGAAAACCGATCAGGCCAAAGACGACCGAGGGAATGCCGGTCAAAAGCTCAATAAGCGGCTGAAAGACCTTGGAGCCAAACTTAGGCTGGATCTCGACCGCAAAGATGGCAGAGCCGATGGCGATGGGCAGCGCGATGAGCGTGGAGAGCACCATGACCGCAAACGAGGTGACGATCAGGGGCAGGGCGCTGGTATAGGGCAGGCCGTTTTCGGCTGTGTTGGCCAGGTCCCACTTGGTGCCGGTGAAGAACTCGACGACCGAAACGCCGTCCTTGAGAAAAGCCGAGAGGCCCTTTTGGGCGACCATAAAGATGAGCGCGGCAACGACAAGCGTCACGAGCGCTACGCACGCGCCCGTGACGCCCAGGCCCACGTTCTCAAGGTCGCGCTTTGGCAGCTGTTTTGCCATTGCAAACCTTTCCGGGGGCGATTACTTATTTAGCAGAGACCTTGCCGCTGGCGTCCTTGACGACCTTCATGGCAGAGACGGGAATAAAGCCCTGCTCCTCGACGAGCTTGCCCTGGACGTCGTCGGAAAGCATGAACTCCAGGAAGGCCTTGGTAGCCTCGTCGGCGTCCTTGGAGCAGTACATGTGCTCGGTCGCCCAGATCTTGAAGGAGTCGTCGGTGACATTCTTGCTCTTGGGCTCGACGTCCTCGACCTTGATGGCGTTGAACTTGGAGTCATCGAAGTGCGAGAAGTCCAGGTAGGAGATGGCGTTGTCGGTGCTGGCCATCTGAGTCTGGACATCGCCGGACTTGTCGAGCTCGGCGTCGCCCTTAAAGTCGACGGCCTCGTCGCCAAAGACGGCGGCCTCAAAGGTAGCGCGGGTACCGGAGCCGGCCTTGCGGTTGAGGACGACGATGGTGGCGTCGTCGCCGCCGACCTCCTTCCAGTTGGTGATCTGGCCGGAGAAGATGCCCTTGAGCTGCTCGAAGGACAGATCGTCGACCGTCACGTTCTTGGAGACGACGGGGCCCATGCCCACGACGGCGACCTCGTGGTCGACGAGGTTCTTGACCTGATCGGCCTCGAGCTTGGACTCGGCGAAGACGTCGGAGTTACCGATGGTGACGGTGCCGGCGGCAACAGCGGTAAGGCCCTTGCCCGAACCGTTGCCCGAACCGGAGATGGAGACGTCGGGGTTGGCATCCATGAACTTCTCGGCAGCAGCCTCGACGAGAGCCTGGAACGAGGAGGCACCGTCGTAGGTCACCTCACCGGAGACGGACTCGGCAGCAGCGGCGCTACCCTTGTCGGCAGCGTTGGAAGCGCCTGCGCCACCGCAACCAACGAGACCGAGGCCGACGATGCTGGCAAGACCACCAGCGAGGCCGAGGAACTGACGACGAGAATAAGCCTGATCGAGCATGATCTTCCTTTCATACATGCGACTCGCGGGCACCCCGCCCGCTTTGCTGTGTGGAAAGATACGGCCCCGACCGGGCAACGTCCGCGCCAACTGCGGTTTCTTACAGGCATCTGATAGACCCTTACCGCAAGCGCGGCTCGGCTTTACAAACGAATAACAATCCCGCTGACAAGCATGGCCCGCCTTTTACACCGATAAAAAAGAAGTTGCGGTGAAATAGTTCCTGTTTGGCTGTTAGGCAGCCGATTCTAGGAACTATTCCACCGCAACTTAGATTGGCAAAACGCCGCAACCTTAAAGCTCGAGCTCGTTGAGCCTTAAGATCGCCACGATATAGATCTTGAGCGCCTGCTTGAGCTGTTCCTCGTTGGCGCACTCGTTGGGGCCGTGCATCTGGCCGCCCCATGCGGGCAGCTCCAGGCCGGTCTCCTCGGGGCCAAACGAGACGGCGCGGGCAAAGTTGCGCGCGTACGTGCCGCCGCCCATGGCAAAGGGCTCGGCATGCTTGCCCGTAAACTCGTTATAGGTGTCAATCAGCGCCTTCACGGCCGGGTCGTCGGCCGAAACTGAGAACGGCACCTTGGTACGACCCACGAGATACGTCACACCAAAGCGGCCCACGAGCGGCTCGAGCTGCTCGCAGATGGTATCGGCGCTCGTGCTGTCGGGGAAACGCACGTCGATGACCTGCTCAATGTGGCCATCCACCACGCGGATGACGCCGGGGTTGCACGTGAGCGGGCCAAACGCCGCGCTCGTCGCATCGATGCCCAAGCCGCGACCATAGGCGTCCGCATGCACAAAGGCCAAGAACTTGACGAACTCGTGCTCGGCAGGCGTCAGCAGGCGCTCGTCGCGCGCACCAAACGCGTCCTCGGCCTCGCGCAGGTACGTCACGATCAGGCCGACGGCGTTGATCGTCCCCTCGGGCATCGAAGCATGGCCACCAATACCGTGCGCAAAAATCTGGGCATGGCCGTTCTCGAGCGCCGTAATCTCCAGGCGGTCGGCGTTCTCAACAGGCGCCGGCAGCTCATCGGCGGCAATCGCAAGCTCGCAGATAGACTGCGACGGAATGGCGTTGCTCGCTTCGGCGCCGCTCCAGGACACAATGCGCCCGCCGTCGATCTTGGGGCTCACAAACGTCGCCCCAAACTGGCCCTTCTCGGCATTGCAGACCGGGAACTCGGCATCGGGCGTAAACAGAAAGTCGGGGTTCGCGTGGTTCTCCAGATAATGGTGAACGTCGGACATACCCACTTCCTCATCGCATCCCAGCAGCGCGCGGAAGGTATAGCGCGGGGTAATGCCGTGCTTGAGCAGATAGGCGCCGGCGTAGAGCGACAGCACCGCCGGGCCCTTGTCGTCGATTACGCCGCGACCGAGCAGCCAGCCCTCTCGGCGCTCCATCGCAAACGGGTCGGTGTTCCAACCGGGACCGGCGGGAACCACGTCCACGTGGCAGATGGTCGCGAGCTGCTTGTCGCCGCGGCCAGGGATATCGGCAATGCCCACATAGCCCTCGTCGTCGCTCGTCTGGTAGCCGAGCTTCTGCGCAATGCCGAGCGCGCAATCGAGCGCATCACGGACCGGGCGGCCAAACGGCGCACCGGGCTCTGCGTCGGCAGCAACGGCTACGGACGGATAACTCACCAGCTGCTCGATATCGGCGACGACATCTTCCCAGACCTCGTCGACATACTCAGCGACGCTCTGCTCCACCTGATTCATGGACGACCTCCTTACCAATGAGGGGCGAGCGTGCCCGCCCCTCACATCACATACTTATATAGCGAAAAGTTTAGCAAGCTCGGCCACCGAGTGCACCACCGCATCGGCACCCGCGGCCTCGTGCTCCCCCAGCGCCGCCGCGCCCGAATAGATGCCGATACACGGCACACCCATCGCGTGCGCGCCCTCCACATCGTTAAAGCGGTCGCCGATCATCACGGCCTCGTCGGCCGCCGCACCCAGGGCCGCCAGCGCATCGCGAACCGAATCTGCCTTGGTCTCGCGCCCCTGCGGCGGATTCATGCCAACCACGGCTTCGAACTGGCAAAGCCCCAGCTCATGCACCATATCGATGCACTTCGCCTCCATGCGCGACGTCGCCACGGCCATACGCTTGCCCTGGGCGGTCAACCCATCCAGCAGCTCGGGAATCCCATCGAACACGGGGTACTCCTCCGGCCCCAGCTCATCAAAAAAGGCACGGTACTCGTCGGCCACCACAAGCGACTCCTCGCGGGAAAAGCCGTAAAAGTCGTGGAAGCTCTTCCACAGGGGCGGCCCGATCATGCGGCGCAGGTCACCCATCTGCGCCTCAGAAAACCCGCGCGCAGCCAGCGTCTTGCGCGTCGAGGTCATCACCGCCCGGCCCGTATCTGCCACCGTGCCGTCAAAATCGAACAGCACAATCGGCCGTCTGCATATCTCCAGCGCCTCCATCGGCATCCCTCTTCCCCAGTTGGTGATTTCTACACTTACACTTCAAACTGTTGACTATTCAACAAATAAAGCTGGCAATGTGGAACGACTCCACTATACTTGTCGCACTTTGCTCTCAGAAGGCGGCGCGCAAGCGCCCCAACGAAAGGTGCAATTATGTCTTTTGCCATCATAACCGACTCCACGTCGGACATCTCCCCCGCCCGCGCCCAAGAGCTCGGCATTTACGTGATTCCGCTGCATGTAATTATCGAAGGTGAGGACCTGCTCGACCAGGTGCAGATCACCGCCGAGGAGTACGTCGCCTGCATGGCCGGCTCCGAGCAGCTGCCGCACACCTCGCAGCCGAGCGCCGGCGAGTTCAAGGCGCTCTTTGATCGCGTGCTCGCCGACGGCCATGATAGCGCCATCTTTATCTCGCCTGTCTCTTATACACATCTCCGAGCCCACGAGACTAGCGCTCATCTC
>URNK01000057.1 GCA_900549195.1 uncultured Collinsella sp. | reverse complement strand
TCTACACGTAAGGAGTCGTCGGCAGCGTCAGATGTGTATAAGAGACAGGCTCAGCCCCACGCGGCGGGCGATTGCTTCGGCGGTGACTCGGTTGTCGCCGGTGAGCATGCGCACGTCGACGCCAAGCGAGCGCAGTGCGGCGATGGCTCCGGCACTCGTCTCCTTGACCTCGTCAGCCACGGCAATGGTGCCGGCAAGCTCGCCGTTCTTGGCAAAGAACAGCGGCGTCTTGCCCTCGGCGGCAAATTGCTCGGCAAGACCCGCGGGCACGGTAACGCCCAGCTCGTCCATCAGGCGTACGTTGCCGGCGGCGATGGCGTTTTGCCCCTCGCGTGCTGTGACGCCGCGACCGGGCACGGCGGTAAAGTCCTCGACCATGCGCGCGACGATTCCGCGTGTCTCGCATTCGACCATAATCGCCTCGGCCAGCGGGTGCTCGCTTGAGCGTTCCAGCGCGGCGGCCAACTTGAGCAGCGCCTTTTCGCTCATGGCGGGCGAGCCGTCAGCGCGCGTGGCTACCACGATATCGGTCACGGCAGGCTTGCCGCGGGTGACCGTGCCCGTCTTATCGAGCACCACGGTGCCCACGCTGCGCAGGTTCTCCAGCGCCTCGGCGCTCTTAAAGAGAATGCCCATCTCGGCGCCCTTGCCGGTGCCGACCATAATGGCGACTGGCGTGGCCAGGCCCAGCGCGCACGGGCAGCTGATCACCAGCACGGCGACGGCGGAGGTAAGCGCTTCGTTGACGCTTCCGGTCAGCACCATCCACGCCACAAAGGTCACGGCCGAGATCGCGAATACTACGGGCACGAACACGCCGGCGACCTTGTCGGCCATGCGGGCGATGGGCGCCTTGGTGGCGTTGGCGTCCTCGACGAGCTGGATAATCTTGGCGAGCGACGTGTCGGCGCCCACACGCGTGGCGCGGAAGGTAAACGAGCCCGTGCGGTTGACCGTGGCCGCATTGACAGTGTCGCCGGCGGTCTTCTCCACGGGGATGGACTCGCCGGTGAGCGCGCTCTCGTCCACGGCCGAGCTGCCCTCGAGCACCACGCCATCGACGGGGATGGACTCGCCGGGGCGCACGCGCAGGACCTGGCCGGGAAGGATGGCGTCGACATCGACGGTGGTTTCGGTGCCGTCCTCTGCCACGACGGTCGCGGTCTTGGGCGCCAAGTCGATGAGCGCCTCGATGGCGCCGCCGGTCTTGGATTTGCTGCGTGTCTCGAGATATTTGCCCACGGTGACGAGCGACAGGATTGTGCCGGCGCTCTCAAAATACAGGTTGTCCATGCTCGTCATCATGGCCTCGTGGACCTGACCCGCGGCTAGCTGGTCGGCCATGATGAACATGGCGTAGAGCGACCAGGCGATGGAAGCAGTGGCGCCCACGGCAATAAGGGCGTCCATGGTAGGCGCGCCGTGCGTAAGCGATTTAAACCCGTTGATAAAGTATGCGTCGTTGACGTAGACGATGGGAATGAGCAGGACGAGCTCGGTGAGCGCGAGCGTCATGCTGTGGGTGTGGTCGGTGAAGACGCCGGGCAGTGGCCAACCGAGCATGTGCCCCATGCCTATGTAGAACAGTGGGATGAGGAAGATGATCGAGATGATGAGGCGGGTGCGCATGGCAGAGGCGGCGGCCTCCAACTTTTTGGTCGGCGACTCCATATGGGCGGCGCCGGACCTGGCTTGTGCGCCTTCGCTTGAGCCGGCGGCACCGGTGCCCGCATCGACAGGTGAGGCCGAGTAGCCCGCGCGGTCGACGGCGGTGCAGATATCGTCGGGGGAGACCTGCGCGGGGTCATAGTCGACCATCATGGAACCGGCGAGCAGGTTGACCGCGACGCTTTGGACGCCGTCGAGCTTACTCACGGCACGGTCCACGTGCGCCTGGCAGGCGGCGCATGTCATGCCGCCCACGTCGAACTTATCTTGAGCCATGGCTTCTCCTTTCTGTGGTTCGGTGTTGGAATTGTTAACCTGCCGATACTATACACCCATACCCCCTGGGGGTGTCCAGTGCAGAAAGAAATGTATGACATCTCGCTACAGATGAGGGTAGTTGGTTGACCGATGGACCGTCCCAACCAAACATCTCAATCTGTAACATCTGGATCGGTTTTTGAACCATAGTTGTTACAGATTTAGACAAACATTTCAGCCGAAAACTAACGTCTCGATCTGTAACATTTAGACCCCGTTTTACCGAGTATTTGTTACAGATCAAGACAAACAGTTGGCAGGAAACTCAATGTCTCAATCTGTAACATCTAGCAGCAAATATGACTTCTAACTGTTACAGATACAGATCGAGACAATTGCCGGGGAGGGGCCCCGCCGCGGCAAGACGCCCGCTGCCTAGATGCAGAACCCGGGGATCACGCAGGTTCGCTTGTTTGGCTTTTCCGCAGGCGTTGCGTACGTAAAGGCGTCGCCGTCGTGCCCCACGCGGTTCATATAGAGTGTACCTTCGCTCTCCGATGTGTCGGGACTCGCCGTTCGTTCCCACCAACAGGCGTCCTTGCCCTTCCACTGGCGAACCAACATCTCGTTCGTGGTATACGGACTTACCTTGAGCTCGCGGAAGAGTTGGTACTCCTTGCCCTCGCCGTTATAGATGTCGGCCAGGTAGTGAAAGCCCTCGGCAAATGACTCGGGCGGCTGCACTCCGCACAGCTCGACCATGGCGGGCAGCCAAAGGGTTGCGGGCAGCTCGCTCAGGCACGATGCGCTTCTGGCGGCTCCAACGTTATTCGAGACCTTTTTGACAGATTTAATGAGTGCGCGCAGCTCGTTGGGCAGCAGCTTAAGGCCGTCGTTGTCGAGCCATTCCCGCAGCTCGCAATCTGCCCAGCCGGTGCTCAACGGTTGGGCCGCGGCATCGCGCTCGGCAATGCCGGCATCGAACATAAACGTCAGTCCGGCCTTGCCCGTACCGTCTAGAAGCTCGTCGTGACGGATGCCCACAAGCTGCGCGCCGATGTGCAGCCCGTTGGTGAGCCTCACGCGCTTGGTGCACGGATAGGGGATGTGCCCATCGGCATCGAGCAGATGGTAGCGCTTTGCAATCTCGCGTGCCTCGCTACGGGTCTCGGCGGCCTTAATCTTGAGCGAAATCTCCTGCAGCTGATCCCAGGTGTAGTCGTCAAGTGAACCGCGGATGCCGTCCAAGTAGTCGGGGATGCCAAAGCCATGGGTTGCTGCCCCGATAAAGCCGAGCCCCGCAACGGCTGCGACAACGCCACCGATAATAAAGCGGCGGCGGGTCATGGCATCGTGCCGGGCCAGCTCCAGGATCTCTCTCGCGCGCTCGCCGGCGACGTCGACCTTAAGGTGCGTGCCAGAATCGATATCAATCGCGGCCTCGTCTCCTGCGCCTTCGCGGCCCTCGGATTCGGCATCGGTGAGGTATGCCGAGAGCACCTCGAGCATCTGCTGCTCGGTGGGACGATCGCACTGCTCGACTGAGATGCCTTTCATGATGATCTGGACGAGTGCCTCGTCGTCATTGCATCGCGGCTCGAGCGGTGCCGGCTTTGTCTTGGTCTTTATGAGGTAGAACGAGCCGGTTGCCGCGGCGCCCGTCGACTCCACATCGAACGGCTTGCGACCGCTGTAGAGCTGGTACAGAATGCTCGATAGCGCGTAGACGTCGATGGCGGGCGAGCGGCGAAGGGCCGCGATGCCTTCGATATCCTGCGTGAGCATCTCGGGCGCGGCGTATGCGGGCGTGGCAAAGCGCCAGATGTCGGCGCGCCGGGTGATCGTGTCATCGCCGAGGGCAATGGTCGCGGAGCCCATGTCGATGAGACAGGGGTCAAAGGAGCAATCGGCGATCTGCTGCTCGAGCGTTCGGCTGGTGGTACGGAACATGATATTGGCGGGCGACAGGTCGCGATGGACGACCGGATTTACGAGTCCCTGGGTCATCAGGAGTGCGCGAAGCACGGCGTTTCCAACGGCGGCCACCATCTGGGTGGTTAGCCCGCCCGAGACATCGTGCGGAAGCAAGGGCAGCGCCTGCTTGAGCGAGGTGCCCTCGACCCACTCCATGAGGATGAGCGGGTCGTCCTCGCACGATCCATAGCCATAGACGCGCGGAAATCCGCGCAGGTGCGAGACGGTGCACAGATGACGGTACTCCTCGAACAGCGCGGCGGTGTTGGCCAGGTGCGCAGCCGCTTGCTCGGCGGAGCGGTCGGGGGCTTGGCCGGAAAGGATGGCGTTGTCCTTGAGCAGCTTGACGGCAAAGACCTCGCCGCTTGTGTTGGTCGCGCGAAGCACGTGTCCGATATTGCCGTCGTCGTGGTACGTCGTTTGAAGAATAAGCGTCATAAACCGACGCTTGGCGTCGTCCTCGGCGCTGGGGTCGACTGCCACGGCGGTATCGAACGTATCGAGACGGACGAGTTTGTCGCCATAGGCGCTATCGGTAGTATCCATGGCGTTCCTTTGTCTGGCATGGGTTGCCGCACGTTTACGCGAGCAGTGCGGATATCGGTAAAGTACCATGATAGCCGCACTGCCCACGTATACCGCTGAGCATTGTCGTTTACGACACAGAAGGTAGAAGACGAAAGACGGACGGCGACCGTCTTCCGATCGCTGTCCGTGCTAGTCCACAATGACAAGGAATGTCGTGTAGAGACCCAGATGGAGCCTGTCGCTGTTGGCGATTTCCACGGGGGGATAGACTTTGCCGGGTTCGCGTTGGTCGCGCGGCGGCTCAATCACAATATCGCCGTCGCCCGCGCCCGATTCGAGCACTGTGCCGTTGGTCGATCCAAGGCCCTGGGCGTACCAGTGCTCACCCTCGAGCCAAATGCGAAGATGCTCGCGCGAGGCGTCGGCGCCTACATCGGTGATGCTGGGCGAGGTTTTGGGCAAAGAACCAATCACGGTGCCGCGCGGATCGCGTGTGAGGGGATGGATTTGCATGTCGGCGCAGTTGTCGGCATGGGTTCTGAGCAGACCGAGGTTGGGAGCGACGGTGTGCGGCTGCTCCAGGCTGCTCATAAAGCCGCGTCCGACGGTAGTTTCGGTGGTGCCAAAGTGCCCGCCCGTCTTGCTGGCGCAAAAGCGCTCGACGGTGGTCACGCCCTGAACGGGATCGGCGAGCGCCCCCGTTGCCACAAAGAGCATAAGGTAAAGCGTGCTTTTCTCGCGCACGGCATTGCCGTCAAAGTTGTCGATGCGATTGAGGGCATTTGCATATAGGCGGCTGTCCAGCTTGTAGCTGGCGAGAGCCGACATCATTTCGTTGGCGGCCGGACCGCGATAGTGCTCGGCGATTGCCCGATAGGCGGACTCGCCGCCGCCGAGCTTGCTGCAGATTGCCGAGGAAAGGTTGAGCGTGGTGACGGTAAAGTCGCTGTAGATGGAGGGCGCGCACTGGTCAGGCTTGCGATGGACGATGTAACGGGTGAGATACGAGCGGTTGGAAGAGCATTTCTCGAGCAGGGTACTGCCGAGATAAGAGTTTCCATTGATGAGCATTCGGGCGATCTCGAGATGTTTAAGACCGCCGAACGAGCGAATATCGTTATAGAGGACCGAGCAAGGCGTCTCTGCTGCCACGGATACCTCCTTTGATTGCTTCCTAGCCAATATGGCGATAGGAATTAATGGCCCCCGGTGGGCGACGTATTAAATGGCTGCGCAATATATAGCGTAACCAAAGCAACATTATAGGCCACATGTTCGAAATTGCAGGAAGACCGAGAGATTTTGGTTGGACTGAACGGAAATCCCCCTCTGTCTTGTTCTATAACATTTGGACCCGGTTTTGCCCTGCATCTGTTACAGATTGACACAATCGGCCAGGCCCACCTCGTCCGCCTCGTCATCTGTGGTTTACGTGGGGGCATACGGAGTACGGGTATACTAACCGGCGGCGAATCTGCTCCATCGCTTAGAGCTGCTGCGTCTGGACGGCGCGTGATAGGGCTGCCAAAGCGATCGCCAGCGTGCTGAGCAACGTCCTCTCTGTGCGCACCTGTTTTTGTATGTATTAGCGCACTACCAAGCACGCCCGCGCGGCCGCATGCCGCGCTCATGACGCGTGCAGATAAGGAACAACAACATATGCGTAATTCTGTATCCGACGTCACCGACGCCGAGATTCTGGACGAGGCCCGCGAGGCCATGACCCAGGCTGCCTTCGATGCCGCCGATGAGGCCAATGCTGCCCAGGCCGTCGAGTCCGCTACCGAGAGCCTGCCCGCCTTTAACGAGCTGGGGCTTTCGGACGAGATACTCCGTGCTATCGAGAACCTGGGCTACACGGCGCCGACGCCCGTGCAGGCCGGCTCGATCCCCGTGGTGCTCGAGGGTCGCGACCTGCTTGCCGCCGCTCAAACCGGCACCGGCAAGACGGCCGCCTTCTTGCTGCCGACCATGAACAATCTGGAGCACATTGCTCCGCCCAAACCCGTGCGCGAGCGCGGCGGCCGCAACCGCCGTCGCGGTGCCAAGAAGCCCGAGGGCAACGGCCGCGGCCCCGTGATGCTCGTCATCACCCCCACGCGCGAGCTCGCCCAGCAGATCGACGAGGTCGCGAGCAAGATCGCCGACGTCACCGGCCATGTCGCCGTGACCGTCGTGGGTGGCGTGAGCTACAAGCCGCAGACCGCGGCACTCAAGTACGGCTGCGATATCCTGGTCGCCACGCCGGGCCGTCTGGTCGACCTGATCGAGCAGGGCGCCTGCCACCTGAACGAGGTCAAGGTGCTGGTACTCGACGAGGCCGACCGCATGCTCGACATGGGCTTTTTGCCCGCCGTCCGCCGCATTGTGCGCGAGACGCCGGCCGAGCGCCAGACGCTGCTGTTCTCGGCGACGCTCGACGAGGAGGCCGTGGGCGAGATCACCGACCTGGTGAGCGATCCGGCTCGCGTGGAGATCGCGCCCGCCACGTCGACCGCCGACACCGTCGACCAGTTTGTGTTCCCGGTGTCCATCGAGGCCAAGAATAACCTGTTGCCCGAGTTCCTCAAGAAGGAGGGCCCGGAGCGCACCATCGTCTTTATGCGCACCAAGCATCGCGCCGACAGCTGCTGCCGTCGTCTGGAGCGTAAGGGCATCAAGGCCGCCGCGATTCATGGCAACCGCAGCCAGGCCCAGCGCGAGCGCGCGCTTTCTGCCTTCCGCGACGGCACCGTCGACGTGCTGGTGGCAACCGATGTTCTCGCCCGCGGCATCGACATTAGCGACGTGCGCTACGTCGTGAACTTTGACGTGCCGGCCGAGCCGACCGACTATATCCACCGCATTGGCCGTACGGGCCGCGCCGGCGAGCTGGGCTGGGCCATTACGTTTGTGACCGAGCAGGACGTCGATGAGTTCTACGAGATCGAGAAGCTCATGGACAAGACGGCCGATATTTACGAAGCCGGCGACCTGCATGTGGGTCCCAACCCGCCTGCGGTTGATCCCGAGCGCGACCCTGCGGCCTTTAAGGTGAAGAAGAAGACTAAGCGCGGCAAGTCCAAGAGCAAGAAGAAGCTTGAGCAGGCGCGTCGCGACGGCAAGCGCAACGGCGACGATTACGGCGATGTTGCCGGTCGTTCCAACCGCGGTCGCGACGAGCGCCGCGGCGACGGCGAGCGTCCGAGCCGTCCCAAGCGCGGCGGCAAGACCCGCGTGCGCGAGGGCGTTCAGGCTCGCGTGGACGAGGCTGTTGAGAGCGTGGCTCGCGAGGTAGCTGCCGAGGAGCGCGGCGGTGCTGGTGCCGCTGAGCAGCCTGCGCGCGGCAACCGTGCCGAGCGTCGTGCCAAGCAGTTCCAGGGCGAGGCACACCGCCGTCGTCGTGAGGACGAGGACCGCGGCGGTCGTCGTCGTGTCGAGCGCGAGGACGAGGGCCGCGGTTCGCGCGGTGGCAAGCGCGGTGCGGGCGACCGCCGGCGTTCCGGTCGTGATGACGAGCGCGGCGGCCGTGATGAGCGTCGCGGCGGCGAGGGTCGCGGTGAGCGTACTGCCCGTGGCGGTGAGTCCCGTGGCGGCAAGCGCTTTGAAGAGCGCGGTAGCCGCGGCGGCGAGCGTCGCGAGGGTGCTCGCGGCAATGGCGGCCGCGGCGGCGCTGGTCGTTCTAACGAGTCGCGTGATCGTCGTGACCCGCGTGCCAGCCGCGATCGTCGCGATGACTGGCGCAACTACGACGATACCCGCGAAGAGCGTCGCGGCGGCTATCGTGGTGGTCGTGGCGGCAACCAGGCCGGCTCCCGTGGCGGCCGTGCCGGCGGTCGCGATAACCGTGGCAGCTACGGCAACAGCCGTGGCGGCAAGCGCGGTGGCAGCTCCCGTCGCCCCGGCGACGGCGGCGGCAAGCGCAAGTAAGATGCGCATCGCGCGCTAGCGTGAGACAAGCTAAGGGCCCGAGCAAACAACGCTCGGGCCCTTTTGTTTGCCGTGTCCATCGCTAATTCAAACGTGATGTTCTCGGGAATGCATCTGGGGGATGCCGAGGACCTATTTTCTGCCATGCAGCAATGGGTCCCATGGGGTGCGCCGTGCATTTTTTGGAGTATTCTGCAGTTCGAGTTGTCTGCATATGATTCGACGTCGCCAACGGTGGCCTTCGGATATCCCTAGCGAGCGTTCCGAGTCAGATTTCGCCGTTTTCCGGAGCAGGGGCGCGTCATTCTCGCCATGTCGGGACTTAGAATGATACGGCGCCCTACAGTTTTGCCCACCCGCGGCGGTGCTGACGCGGTCACGTTGCAGAATACTCCGTTTTTTGCACGTGCCGGGATGGGGTACCTCAGGAGAACGCGGCGGTATCCAGTAAGTATATGCAATCTGTACCGTAATTTATACAAAACGAAGAGGCAGACAGCGTAGGGTGGGTGCATTGGGGTGCTTGGTGCACCAAAACGGGGATTCCATGCGCCGTATACTCTGGCTGGATGTGAAAGCGGCTTGACGCGTTGCCAGGCGTAGGGGAGGGTGCCTCGATGAGCGTATTCGAAATTGTGTTTAGTCCGACGGGTGGAACGCGGAAGGTGTCTGGCCTTGTGGCCGGGGCACTGGGCAAGAATACCGTTACCGTCGATCTGGCCGATAGCGGGCTAGATTTCAGCGCTGTCTCGATGACTGAGGACGACGTGGCCGTAATCTCTGTGCCGGCGTATGCCGGTAGAATCCCGGCTGTGGTGGCTGACCGGTTGGGCATGGTGCGCGGCAACGGGGCTCGGGCTGTTTTGGTTTGCGTATACGGAAACCGCGCGTTTGAGGACACGCTCGTAGAGCTGGAGGACGTTGCGAAGCGCGCCGTATTTAGGGTTGTTGCAGCGGTTTCTGCTATTGCTGAGCATTCCGTTGCTCGTCAGTTTGCTGCTGGGCGACCGGATGCGCAGGATGCGGCGCAGCTCGCAGAGTTTGCGCAGCAAATTCAGCAAAAGCTGTTGGCTGAGGATGCGTCCGGGCCCTCTATCCCCGGCAATCGTCCTTATAAACAAGCCGGAGGTCACCGCATGGCACCCGAGGCAACAGAGGATTGTGTCTCCTGCGGTGCATGCGCCGCGGCGTGCCCCGTTTGCGCTATCGACAAGAGTGACCCCAAACGAGCAGCTGGCGAGGCGTGCATCTCCTGCATGCGCTGCATCGCCGTATGTCCGCGAGGTGCTCGCAAGCTTGATTCCAACAAACTATCCGCTGTTTCCCAGATGCTGAGCAAGGTTTGCGTCGCGCGGAAGGAATGCGAGCTCTTCATCTAGCGCAAGTGAGATTGGTGCAAACAAACCTGGCCCTTTTGCACCAAAAACGATCCGTTTTCCTCCGTTCCCAAGGGATCATGTGATCCGAAGGGGACGGAGGAAAACGGATCAAAAAGGAAAAATAGTAAGGCGCTCTTTTTCACATTGAATATTGCAATTTGGTAACGCGTTTTATCAAATATGGCATTTATCTGCGGTAATGTTCTATTTCACCGCTGAGGGTGACATTTTATACCGCCTGCCGAACCGTATGGAGACCTCACAACTTTTTAGGTCAGTGTTGTGCGTGTAGCAATTTCGCCCGGCCTCGCCTCCGGGCTGCCATGTGAGAGGGGCTGTCTCTTATACACATCTCCGAGCCCACGAGACTAGCGCTCAT
>URNK01000056.1 GCA_900549195.1 uncultured Collinsella sp. | reverse complement strand
GATCGAGGGAGACCTTCGCTTGAAGGTGACCGACGGTGGCGATGCGTTCTTGCCGCTTGGCGAGGAGGCGGACGATCCGACGCTGCCCGGCGAGCTCGCCTACATCGATGATGCGGGCGCCGTGTGCCGCTGCTGGAACTGGCGCGACGGCGTTCGAACGGCTCTGTCCGACGATTCGGCCGACGCGTTCCTGGCGATTGAGTGCGTAGAGCCCGAGCGCATGGGGGACTGCCAGGCCGCCATCGATCGCTTAGCCGAGCTGCTTGAGCGCTATTTGGGAGCGACGGTTGTCGTTAAGACGCTTGTGACCCGCGACAATCCCTGCATGGAGCTGTAGCGGCGCCTAGAACCTATTGATGCCCAAAATCACCACAAAGGCGCCTGTCCTTTGTGGTGATTTTTATGTTGATGGGTCAACAAATGAGGCACGCAGGGCCGGCGGTCGCTGGATACGGCTAAGATGTTTACCCGTAAGCATTATGCAAGCGAAAGGCGGTCGTCTCCCATGCAGCAGAACGACGAGACACGTTTCGAGGACTTTGTCGGACTGATCAGCGGGCTCTACAAGGAGATCCAGCGCATTAAGACATCCGAGGGCGCAAGGCTGGGCCTCAAGGGCTCCGACGTTATGTGCCTGTACTATCTTGAGCGCAGCAAGGAAGGCCTGACTGGCGCTGACCTGGCTCGCATGGCAGGCGTGACCCGCGCCGCCGTCTCGCGTACGCTCGCGCATCTGGAGGAGGGCGGCTACGTCGAGGTCGACGATTCGGGCGATGCCACCGTTAAGTATCGTGCTCCGGTGCGCCTGACCGCTCTGGGCGGCGAGAGCATGAGCGAGGCCGACCGCATCATCCACGAAGTGCTCGATACCACCGGTAAGGCTATGGGTGTGGAGCAGCGCGAGCAGATGTATGCGTCGCTGCGCACGATTCTCGACACCCTGCGCGAGCTGTAGGGCCGCCAAGGCTTTTGCTTCCAATTAACAACTGCATAGTCCTGTTTGAGCGCGTATACCGTGCCGGGGCCTTGCTGTCAAAATTCCCTGCGCGGGACCTGCGCAAGAAAGGATTCGCTATGTCCGTCCGCATTATTACCGATTCCGCAAGCGATATGTCGCCGGCGGAGCACCCGGCACTGGCCGTTTTGCCGCTGTCCGTCACCTTTGGCACCGATGTGTACATGGATGGCATCGACATCGATCACCAGCGCTTTTACGAGATGCTCGTGGAGCGCGATGAGCTGCCCAAGACCGGCCAGGTCAACCCGTACGCGTTTTCGCAGGCCATCGCCGAGGCGCGTGAGGCCGGCGACGAGGCCGTGATTATTACCGTGGGCGCTAAGCTATCAGGCACCAATCAGAGTGCCCGTACCGCACTTGCCGAGGCGCCAGGTGGCGACGTGTTCGTGGTAGACAGCAACAACGTCACCCTGGGCGAGCGCGTCTTGGTCGAGTATGCGCTGCGCTTGGTGGACGAGGGCCACGGTGCATCTCAGATCGCGGCGGCTGTCGAGGCCGTGCGCGACCGTGTGGTGGTTATCGGCCTGCTCGAGACGCTGGAGTACCTGGTGCGCGGCGGTCGTCTGTCTGCTGCGGCCGGCGCCGTGGGCACGCTGCTCAACGTAAAGCCTGTGGTGGCTGTCGAGGACGGTCTGATCGTGCAGCTGGGCAAGGCGCGCGGTTCCAAGAACGGCCGCAACTTGCTGAACCAAAAGGTCGAAAAGGCGGGCGGCATCGACTTTTCCATGCCGCTGGCGCTCGGCTATACGGGTCTTTCGGATGCGGTGCTCAAGAAGTATATCGAGGACAGTGCGGCACTTTGGGCTGGCCACACCGAGGGCGTGTTGCCCGTTCACACCATCGGCGCCACCATCGGTACCCACGTTGGCCCCGGCGCCGTAGCAGTAGCCTTCTTCCAGCCCGCCAACTAACCGACCTGCCATAAACCACCACAAAGGGGACAGGCACCTTTGTGGTGGTTTATGCTTTTCCGGGTGGAAGGGAGCGAGCAATGGCGTCTGAGGGCTTTTTTGAACGGGTGTACGAGGTGGTCGAGCAGATTCCCGAGGGGATGGTCGCCACCTACGGTCAGGTGGCGCTGCTCGCCGGTCGTCCGCGGAGTGCGCGGTACGTGGGCTACGCGCTGCACAGCAATCCGCGCCCCGGCGAGATTCCCTGTCACCGCGTGGTGTTTGCCGACGGCCGTATCTGTGAGGGCTTTGCCTTTGGCGGGCCCGATGCTCAACGTGAGCTTCTGCTGGGGGAGGGTGTGGCGTTTAAGGACGACATGCACGTCGACTTGGCCGCCTGTCGCTGGCCTGCCGGACTCTAGCGGCTCTGCCGTGGTCAAAACCACCACAAAGGTGCCTGCCCCCTTTGTGGTGGTTTTCCGTTGCAGGTTTACCGGAGCTAACTTATGGAGAAGGTATGGCGGCTCATATTGACGCTAGAAAGTAAACCACGGTGAACTATATTGGTTTCAGCAACGGAGCAGGCAATAGGCGATGAAAAAGCCTGCCCTGTTGAGTTTGATTCGCATTCCTCCCCTCTGTGCGATTCAACGGTGTACTTCGGGAACAGGCCCGCTGGCAACTAACTGCCAGCGGGCCTGTTCCTGTTTGTCGGGGGAGTGCGATGGACGGAGCCGAAGCGGTCCGGCTCCAAAAAAGGCGGACGCCGTAGCGCCCGCCCTATAGCAATCGAAAGCTCAAGCCAGCAGATCGGTCTAGTACACCATGCCCATGGCGTCCTGAACCTCGGCCAGGGTCTGCTCGGCGATCTCGTTGGCGCGACGGTTGCCCTCATGCAGGACGTCCTTCACATAGTCCAGATCGTTCTCGTAGCGCTGGCGACGCTCGCGGATCGGTGCGAAGTACTCGTTGACGGCCTCGGTCACGTACTTCTTGAGCTGGCCGGAGCCTCCCATGCCAATCTCCTCGGCAATTTCGACCTCGGAACGGCCGGTGCAGATGGCGGCCGTCGAAAGCAGGCCAGACACGCCGGGGCGGTTCTCGGGGTCGAACGTGATCATGCGCTCGGAGTCGGTCTGGCTCTTCTTGATGCGCTTGGCCGTCTCCTCGGCGGTCATCGAGATGTTGATGGCGTTGCCGTAGCTCTTGCTCATCTTGCGACCGTCCAGGCCGGGCAGCAACGGGGTCTCGGACAGCAGCGCGTCGACCTCGGGGAACACCTTGCCGTAGCGGTTGTTAAAGCGGCGGGCGATGGTGCGGGTGAGCTCGATGTGCGGCAGCTGGTCGCGACCGACGGGCACCACGTTGCCCTTGCAGAACAGGATGTCGCAGGCCTGATGCACCGGGTAGGTGAGCAGAAGGCCGGTGAGCTCGTGGCCCGAGGCCTCCATCTCGGCCTTGACGGTGGGGTTGCGCGCCAGCTCGGCCTCGGACACCAGCGACAGGAACGGCAGCATGAGCTGGTTGGCGGCGGGCACGGCGGAGTGCGCGTAGATCATGGTCTTGTCGGGGTCAATGCCGCAGGCAAGGTAGTCCATGACCATGTTGTACACGTTGTCCTGGATGTGCTCGGTCGTGTCGCGGTCAGTGATGACCTGGTAGTCGGCGATGAGCACGTTGGTCTTGGCGCCCAAGTTCTGCAGCTCAACACGGCCCTTGAGGGTACCGAAGTAGTGGCCCAGGTGCAGACGGCCGGTGGGGCGGTCGCCGGTGAGCATGGTGAACTTCTCGGGCGTTTTGGTCAGGCCCTCGCGAATGGCGTTGCTCTTTTGCAGCGCGACTTCGTAGCTGTTCTCGTTTGGCATGATTGCTCCTAACGTATGTTCATGGGTCAAGATGATAACGCGTTTATTGGAGGGGCGGTGCGTAAGTAGGCGAGGGGCGGGAGAGGGACGCGCGTGGTGTGGCATGTGCGATGGGTGCGGCGCGGCTGCGCTTGGCCAACGGTGCCTGGGCACATCCTCGGCAGCTTACCCTAGAGCTTGTGGTGGCGCTCTTCCTTACGTTCCTCGGCTGCCTGCTCCTCCTGCTTAAAGGCGGGGTCGTCGGGGGTGACGAGCTCGTCCTCGTGCGTGCGCTTGTTGTAATGGTGGCGTAGCACGGGTTCAAACAGGTGCAGGTGCTTGGCGAAGGCCGCCGAGCCAATGGCGAGCACGGTAAAGATGAGCACACGCATGGGCACTTCGACCTGGTTAATCGCGGCGGCGCCGGCCGAAAGCATGATGCACCAGGCATAGATGAGCAGCACGGCCTGTTTTTGGTTGTAGCCTTCTTGGATCAGGCGGTGGTGGATGTGGCCCTTGTCGGCCTGCCCGATGCTAATGTGGGCGCGCCTGCGGCGCACGATGGCGCTAAACGTGTCGATGATGGGCACGCCGGCAACGATGAGCGGGATGATAAGCGAGGTGAGTGCGGCGGTGCGGCTCACGTTGAGCAGCGAGATGGAGCCCAGTGCAAAGCCCAGAAGCAACGACCCCGAGTCGCCCAAGAAGATGCTTGCGGGGTTGAAGTTGTAGCGCAAAAAGGCCAGACAGGCGCCAAAGAGCGCAATGGAGAGCGCAGCGGCGTCGATACGGCCCGAGAGAACGGCCATCGAAAACATGGTGAACGAGGCGATGCCGCAGATGCCCGTGGCCAAGCCGTCGAGGCCGTCGATGAGGTTAATGATGTTGGTGAATGCCACCAGATAGATCACGGTGATGGGGTAGGCGAGCCATCCGAGCATGATTTCGCCGGGGGCAAACGGGTTGACGATGACGCCGATTTTTAGGCCGCCGATACAGGCGATAAGCGCGGCGAGGACTTGTCCGGCCAGCTTTTGCTTGGGCTTGAGCTGGAAGACGTCGTCGATAGCGCCGGTCGCAAAGATGACGGTAAAGGAGAGCGCCAGCATGGGATAGCTAATGTGAAGGCGCGGGTGCGGCACCAGGACGGGTGGCCAGCCTAGGTGCCAGGTGCCTAGGATTTGCACAGTGCAGGCAACGACCAGGCCCAAAAACACCGCCGTTCCGCCCAAACGCGGGATGGGCTTGGTGTTGATGCGGCGCTTAGAAGGATAGTCGACGGCGTCGAGCTTGATTGCCAGACGCTTGACCAGGGGGACCGTGAGGAAGGTCGTGATAAAGGCCGCCGCTGTCACGCATAGGTACGGTATGTAGCTCGGGGATGAAGCCATGAATCTAAAAACCGCCAAGCGTCGAAGGAAAAGGTCAGAAGAACGCCATGCGCAAAGGGCATAGCCGAACCATAATACTCGACCAAGGGGGGTGCATGGAATTGCACGCAACGATAATCACGCGCTTACCAGATATTGGAATGTTGTCGATGGCTTGTCGGGATGCCGGCGGGGATCCATATGGACTGTATGGCGATTTTCGGCAAAAGAAAACCACCCCCCACGTTACGAAAATGAACCCACCTAAAACAGGTGGGTGCCCTCATCGACTGTTCCAGCGTCCTTAACAACGAAGGATACCTGTACTAGGTACGACTGTGTGGGCTCCCTAAATAAACGCGACGGTTCACCCAGTTGCTCCGCGGGGGGCGGAATACCTACATCATAAAGCGGCACTTTATCGATTCCAGTCTTGACATTACAAAAATCGTGTCGGACGATTACGGCGCCTTAGGGACGGAGCCGTCTATGCGGTCTTGCCCTTTACGTTTGAGCTGCTGAATCGTTGTTTTGGAGCATGTTTTTATGCCGACGTCGTTGACCGAACTTTTTTCGCCCGCCTGCCATTTGTGTCCGCGCCGTTGCGGTGCGGCGCGCGATGAGGGCGCGCGCGGCGTATGCGGTGCTAACGACACGCTCAAGGTGGCCCGCGCGGCGCTTCATATGTGGGAGGAGCCGCCTATCTCGGGCGAGGCCGGTTCGGGCACGATCTTCTTTAGCGGCTGCTCGCTCAAATGTATCTACTGCCAGAACCACGAGATCTCGACCGGCAATTTTGGCCTTGAGATTTCGCCTGAGCGCCTGGTGGAGATTATGCTGGAACTGCAGGACCAGGGTGCGAACAACATTAACTTGGTGACGGCGACGCACTACGCGCACCTGCTGCCGGCTGCGATTGCCGCGGCACGGGCGCGCGGGCTGGTCATCCCGATCGTCTACAACACGAGTGGTTACGAGCGCGCGAGTGCCGTGGCGGCGCTGGGCGACCTGGTCGATGTGTGGCTCACCGACTTTAAATATGCCGATGCCGGGCTTGCGCAGTCGCTTTCTCATATTAAGGACTATCCGCGTGTGGCCGTGTCGGGTCTGGCCCAGATGGCGCGCGAGATCGAGCGCCGCGGGGGAGAGTTGGTGGACGAGGACGGGCTTATGAAGCGTGGCATGATCGTGCGTCACCTGGTGCTTCCGGGGCATGCAGACGATTCGTGTCGCGTGCTGGACCTGGTGTGGCAGACGGTGGGCGACGTGCCGATCTCGGTCATGAACCAGTACACGCCCAATGCGCTCATGCGCGAGCAGGGCGGCGACCTGGCACGCGCCGTGACGCGCGAGGAGTACGAGCAGGTGCTCGACCATGCCGACGACCTGGGCTTTACGACGATGTTCTGGCAAGAGGGCGGCGCGGTAGACGAGAGCTTCACCCCGGCCTTCGACACCACCGGTGTTCTTACCAGCGCAAAGTAGTGCGTTCGTCGATGATTTTTCTGGGATGGGGATAAAAAATCATCGAGAGGATCGCCTGTTCGAAAAGTTGCCAAAATAGCCTCGCCCCAAAAAGACTGGTTATTGGGCGTTGACAGTTGGCGAGCCGTAGGTAAAATATCGACTTGTCCTGGGGACGTAGCTCAGTTGGGAGAGCGCTGCCGTCGCATGGCAGAGGCCGAGGGTTCGACTCCCTTCGTCTCCACCCTTGGATTTGATAAGCCGCTGACATTGTGTCGGCGGCTTTTTTTAAAAGAAAGGGCTGTACCATGGCCGAGCTTGAGTCCCAACCATTGTCCGACGAGGAGCGCGCTGAGTTGGAAGAGCTCCGCGCTGAGAAGGCCCGCCGCGAGGCTCGGGAAGAGGTCCGTCGCGAGCGTGAGGAGCTGGCTGCCCTGCGTGCCGAGCGTACGAAGGCCGAGGAGGCCGCCGCGAATGCCGCATCCGCATCGGCGCCCGTGCCCGCACCCAAGCCTGCCGCGCACAAACCTCAGCCTAAAAAGGCCGCTCGTCCCAAGTCCGTCGATCCCAAGCCGAGCCGCGACGAGATGAGCTTTGCCCAGCGCATGGTTACCTCCAAGGAGCCTACGGGCGAGAACGAGATCCCTGGCATGGCGCCGGCTCAAAAAATCATCATTGTCCTTGCCCTCATCGCGTTTGTCATCTTTATGGGCTACACGATCCTGACCAGCATGGGTCTGCTCTAACCGATTTGCATCGGGCATCATGTCCGCATGCTCTGCTCTCGTCCAACCCTCAAATTCTGCACCACACATCCGAAAGGTCGCCCCATGGCTTTGACCGACATCTCGCATCCCACCGACATTGCAATGCTCACCGATCTGTACGAGCTCACTATGGCCCAGGGCCTGTGGGAGAGCGGCAAGGCCAATGAGCAGGGTTGTTTTACCGCGTTTTACCGCGACCATCCTTTTGGTAGCGCCTATGCCGTCATGTGCGGCACCGCCGAGCTGCCCGAGCTGGTCGAGAATCTGCGCTTTACGCCCGAGGATATCGACTACCTCGCCTCGCTCCAGGCTCCGGCCGGCGGCGCGATGTTTAAGCCTGCATTCCTCGACTACCTGCGCAACTTCCGTGCGCACGTGAACATTGACGCCGTGCCCGAGGGCGAGCTCGTGTTTCCGCGCGAGCCCATGGTCCGCGTCACCGGCCCGTCGCTGGAGTGCCAGCTTCTCGAGACCGCGCTGCTCAACATCGTCGGCTTCCAGACGCTTGTTGCCACCAAGACGGCACGCGTGGTGTTGGCGGCCGACGGTCGTCCCGTGGCCGAGTTTGGCCTGCGCCGTGCCCAGGGTCCCGATGGCGGCCTGGCCGTCGCGCGCGCGAGCTACGTTGCCGGCTGTTCCTCTACGTCTAATGTGCTCGCCGGTCGCCGCTACGGTATTCCCGTCTTTGGCACGCATGCGCACAGCTGGGTGATGAGCTTCGATTCCGAGCTCGAGGCCTTCCGCGCATTTGCCAAGTCGAGCCCCAAGAACTGTACGCTGCTCATCGACACCTACGATGTACGCGAGGGCTGCGAGCATGCCATTACGGTTGCCAAGGAGATGGAGGCGGTGGGCGAGCGCCTGTCGGCCATTCGCATCGACTCCGGCGACCTCGCCAAACTCTCCAAGTATGTGCGCGGCCGTTTTGATGCCGAGGGCCTGCCCTATGTGGGGATCTCGGTTTCTAACGATTTGGATGAGTACACGATTCAGTCGCTGCTCGACCAGGGCGCGCCCATCGACAGCTTTGGCGTGGGCACCAAACTCGCGACCTGCTACGATCAGCCTGCGCTGGGCGGCGTGTACAAGCTTTCGGCCCGTCGTGCGAGCGACGCGGAGCCGTGGACGCCGGTGGTGAAGCTTTCCGAGCAGCCCTACAAGCGCACAATTCCCGGTGTTCAGCGCGTGCGCCGTTATTACGATGGCTTTGGCGGCCCGGTCTGCGACATGATCTATGACGAGGACCATCTGGCAGGGGAGGGCGCCGCGCGCGGCAATACCCTTGTGGCCGTGAACGATGCCGCCCTGGTGACCGACGTGTCCGAACTTGAGTATCGCGAGCTGCTGGTGCCGATCGTGCGCGATGGCAGTGCGGTGGCTCCGCGTGAGAGCATCCAGGACGCGCGCGAGCGCTGTGCTTGGGCGCTCGACCATCTGGACGCAGCTTTCAAGCGCTTCCTGTACCCGCAGACCTATGTGGTGGGTATGGAGCAGGGCCTGGCTCAGGTGCGCGACGAGCTCGTGCGCAAGAACATGGCCGCGGCCTCTGCCTTTCCCTGGGCTCACTAATTCCTTGGGCGGTAGGGGCGAGTCACGCTTCCCTGGCCGCCGGCTCGGCCGTTCGCTGAACAGTTGATTGGTTTGACGTATGACGACTTCTTATAAAACGATGGTGGTAAAGATCGGTTCGTCCACGGTGGTGGGTGCCGATGGCAAGGTCAACCGCGCCTTTATCGGCGGACTTGCCGATCAGGCCGCAGCGCTGCGCAAGCTCGGCTGGCGTCTGGTTGTGGTGAGCTCGGGCGCTATCGCCTGTGGCTATCCCGTGTTGGGCTTCGACCGCAAGCCGGTCAGCGACCTGCCGAGCCTGCAGGCCTGCGCCTCGGCCGGTCAGTGCATCATCTCGTCGGCCTACGACGAGGAGTTCCACGCGCGCGACCTGCTCACCTCGCTCGTACTGCTCACGCGCCACGACACGGCCCGCCGCACGTCCTACCTGCATGCACGCGACGCCCTGCTGCGCCTGGTGGAGCTGGGCGTGGTGCCGGTCGTCAACGAGAACGATACCGTCACCGTCGATGAGATCAAGTTTGGCGACAACGACACACTGGCGGCGCTTGTGAGCTGCCTGGTTTCTGCCGATCTGTGCGTGACGCTCTCGGACATCGATGGCCTCTATACCGCCAATCCGCATGAGGACCCCACGGCCGAGTTTGTTCCTGTCGTGCATAAGATCGATGCCAAGATTATTGCCTCGGCGGGTGATTCTTCCACATCGGTGGGCACGGGCGGCATGATTACCAAGATCCGCGCGAGCCGCATCCTGATGACGGCGGGCATTCAGAGCGTGATTTGCTCGGGCGAGGAGCCCGATGCGCTCGTGCGCCTCGCCCGCGGCGAGAGCGTGGGCACGCTGTTCGATCCGCCGGCGGAGCGTCTGGATATCGCACCCCGCAAGCTGTGGATCGCATTGGGCGACAAGGCGCATGGCTCGGTGACGGTCGATGATGGTGCTGCGAAGGCGCTGGTCATCCGTGGCTCTTCTCTGCTTGCGGTGGGTATTCGCGAGGTCGATGGCCAGTTTGCCGAGGGCGATGTGCTCGATGTGTGCGACCCGAGCGGTATGGTCGTCGCCCGCGGTATCGCCGAGGCCGATTCGGACGTGCTGGAGCTTGCAGCCGGTCGCCGCCAGGACCAGATCGCCAGCAACCGCCTGCTCGCTAACCTGGCCGAGAAGCCTGCGATACACAGGGATAACCTAATCGTCTTCGCCTAACGGGTCGACGCTGCGCGCCGCCCAGAGCGACAATTTGTCATTCAAAAGGCGAGGCATGAC
>URNK01000055.1 GCA_900549195.1 uncultured Collinsella sp. | reverse complement strand
GGTTCCGACGGGTCTGCTCACGCACCAGGTCGCGCGGTTCTAGCAAGACCAGACCGTCCAGCACAAAAATCGGCAGCCCAACAAACAGGAGGCGGAGATGCAGCAGGTACATGCATCTCCGCCCCTTTTGCGTCGAGAAGTTATGCCGGCGACCCGTGCCGCCGTGCTCGCGTTATCCGCGCTGCGGACCCGCAGTAGCCACGAGCGGTTCAAGCCCCAGCTCGCGCGCGTAGTCTTCCTGCGTAAAGACTTCGACCAGTTCAAACGTACCGGCCGCATCGTCAAACGCAAAATGCAGCACTGAGCAGTTGCCCGGCACGCGATCGCGCTCGTCGGCCGCCGCACCCCTCACGTGGTCCATGAACTCCTTGATGGCCGAGCCATGGCTTACCGCGAGCACGCACGTATGGTCCGGACGCTGCATAAGCTCGGTCAGCGTCGCCACCATGCGCTCGCGCACCTGCATCTGGCCCTCGCCGCCAAACTGGCGATAGAAGTCGCGCCACGGGCGCTCGGGCATGAGCATCACGCGCTCGGCCTCAAAGTCACCAAAGAACCACTCACGCAGGCCGTCCAGGCGCTCGTACGCCAAGCCCGGCCACAAGTTGGCGATAGTCTGCTCGGTGCGATGAAGCGTGGAGGTGTAGGCATGATCGGGCTCAATGCCGCGCGCACGTAAAAACATGCCGGCGCGCGCCGCCTGGTCGCAGCCCAACTGCGTAAGCGGCGAGTCACTCCACCCCTGAATGATACGCTTGAGGTTGAATATCGTCTGTCCATGACGGACCAGATACAGATCTTTATTCATAGGGGTCCTTTCGTTCGTCACCAATCAAGGAGCGAAAACGCCCCGTCGCAATAGCCAAAATGAAGCACGGCACCGTTGTCGGGTAGCTCCCCCTCGCCAGTCACATACTCAAGAAACTCCTGGCAGGCTGAGCCGTGGGAAACCGCCAGCACGCAGTCGTGCTGCGGCCTGGCCATGATGCGGGACAGCGCCGCGACCATGCGCGACTGAAGCTCACTTTCCGACTCGCCACCAAAGGCAACCGGATAATCACCCCAGGGCTGCGGCGGCATCTCGCGATTTGATGTGCCCTCCAGCGAGCCAAAATGCCACTCACGCAGGTCATCGACCAGCTCTATGGAACGGCCCTCGCCAACGATAAGCTCGGCCGTATGCCGCGCCCGGCCCAACGGCGAGGAATACACATGATCAAAGGCCACGCCACGCGCCGCAAACGCCGTACGCGCCGTCAGCGCCTGCTCGCGCCCGCGCGCCGTAAGCGACGAATCGTGCCAGCCCTGCAAAATGCTCTGCACATTGAGCTCAGTCTGCCCATGCCGAACCAAATACAGATCTGCCACACACCCTCCCCTCGTACCACCACAAAGGGGACAGGCACCTTTGTGGTGGTTTACCGCCGGATCACACCGCGGTGACACTCAACTACACCAGCACGTCGGCGAGCGAACGCTTGGGTACGTGGTGCACCTGCGCCTCGTCGCGCCAATAATTGATGGAGCCGTCGGGGTTGGAATCGATCGCATCGATCACCTGTGTCTCGGCCGGAACGCCAAACGCCACGATCAGCTTGAGCTCATATTTGTCGTTATCGAGCCCCATGGCATCGATCGCGCGGGGCGTAAAGGCCTTGAACATACAGGCTGCCACCTCGGGCGTGGCGCTACGGGCGGCAAGCATCATCGTCTGCGCGGCAATGCCCGTGTCGACCTCGGTAATGGGAGCGGCAGGCTTGCCCGGAACGGCGCGCTCGGCCAAAATCGCGATGTAGCCGGTCGGGCGCTCGCCCTCGGCAGGACCCGGCCAATCCTTAAGCGCGCCGGCCCATGCAAGCTCATCAAATACGCGCGCGCAATCCACGGCACCGCTCACCACATGAAAACGCAGACGCTGAGCATTGGCACCACAGGGAGTCAGGTGAGCCAGCTCTGCCAGCTCGAGCAAAAACTCACGCGGCACGCGCATGGACTCGTCAAAGCGACGGCACGTGCGGGCGCGGCGAACCAACGCATCAAACGCGTTCAAGCCGAGCTTTTCGCAACCTTGCTTTGCCATCGATTCGACACTCGACGGTGCCTCGGGAACTGCTTCGTTCATAGGGACCCCCAATACAAGCCAATTGTCCTTAGGAAAATCTAACCTAAAACGTAGGCAATAACGAACAGGGCTGCAATGTTCTACACCTGTTGAATAGAAAATCGCGACGTGGGGAACAGCGGGAACAATTCGGGACCTTTGGGTTACGTTTCGCCCTCCCCGACCCATACGCCAGCGCCTTTAGGCGATACTGGTTGTAACGATCAAGGCTTACGCCGCACGGAAAGGAGACATTATGGGCATCTTTAAGAACGATGACCAAAAATCGAGCCAGTTTGGATTTGACGAGAAAAGCATGGCGGGCAAAGCCGTCAAGGCCGTACGCTGGATTTACGCAATCACGGGCGTCTTAGCGCTCATTGCTGGTATCGCGCTGCTTTTTGCACCCGCCAAGTCCCTCGTCTTTTTGACGACTGTCCTGGGTTTTTACTTTGTAATCACTGCTGCCATCAGGCTGTTCACTGCCATTTTTGAGCCGCTGCTGCCCACCGGCTGGCGCGTGACGAGCATCATCTCCAACCTACTCATTATCTTGGGCGGCGTCATAATCCTGCGCAACCAGGCCTTCTCGACCGCGACGCTCACCACGATGGTGGTTATCGTGGCCGGCTTTGGCTGGATTGTCGAAGGTGTCATGTCCATTCTGGAGTCCGAGCTTTCGTCCAACCGCGCCCTCGCCATCCTGAGCGGCGCACTCTCCATCATCGCCGGCATGTTCGTGTTTATCTATCCGCTGTGGTCGGCCAAGATGCTCGTCATCTTTAGCGGCGCCGCACTGCTGGTGTTTGGCGTAACGCTGATTGTTCGTGCTATTCAATTTGGCAAACTGGTGCACTAGATGCCGCGAACGCTCTTTATTGATGCAGACGCCTGCCCGGTCACGCGCGAGTCGATTGACTGCGCGCGGCGGGCGGGCGTCGCCGTTGTTATCGCCGGCAACAGCACGCAAAACCTAGAACGGCACATTCGCCGCGACGACCCGCGCGATGCTGAGCACGCGCGACGCGGATTTTGGGTCACGACGCTCGATGTGAGCGTGGGCGCCGACAGCGCCGACTTTGCCATTGTCGAACGCCTGCAGGCGGGCGACGTGGTCGTGACGCAGGACATTGGCTTGGCGAGCATGGTGCTCGGGCGCGATGCCGCCGCCATCGGCGTGCGCGGGCGCGTCTACGACAAAGCGACCATCGACATGCAGCTGTTTATTCGCCACGAGGAAAAGAAGGTACGCCGCGCCGGGGGACGCACCCGCGGACCGGCAGCATTTACCAGCGAAGATCGCGCCCGTTTTAAACGCAACCTCACCGAGTTGCTGCACTAACCAAGGTAGATTTTCGGGACATGCCCGGAAATCTACCTTTTTGTTTTGGCAGCGGAAATGCCCTGGTCACAGGGGTAGATCGTAAGACATGTCCCAATAATCTACTTAAAGGCCAACGGCGGAGAGGATGAGGCCCCAGCCGGCACCGATGACGTACATCATGATCAGGAACAGGACGTTTTCGCGGGCGCTGCGGTTGGTACGGAACAGCACCAGGTAGCCCACACCGGCAGAGATGAGCGTGCCGGCGAGCATCGGGGCCAGCTGCAGCGCGCCTTCCAGGTACAGTTGCGTGATAACAACGCTGGCCGAGCAGTTGGGAATCAGGCCGACGAGTGCCGAGCCCAGGACCGCAAGCGTCTCGTTGCCGCGCAGGAACTGCTCGATCGCGGACTCGCCGAAGGTCTCGAGCACGGCGACCAGAATCAGCGTCACCAGAAAAATGAATA
This sequence comes from uncultured Collinsella sp., assembly GCA_900549195.1. Taxonomy (GTDB): domain Bacteria; phylum Actinomycetota; class Coriobacteriia; order Coriobacteriales; family Coriobacteriaceae; genus Collinsella. Next base: position 6,308 of record URNK01000055.1, on the reverse strand, counting down.
CCGAGACCTGCACGGTGTGCGAGATCGCGCTGCGGATGATCGACAGGACGGGCGCGCCCTCATGGGAGTGGGAGTGACCGTGGTCATGATGGTGTTCATGATCGCCCTCATGACCGTGATCGTGGCCATGTCCGTGTCCGTGGTCGTGCTCGTCCTCGTCTTCATCGCAACCGCAATGGTCGCGCTCGCACAGCTCATGGATGTGATCGGCGCTCACGCCCGCCTCGGCCACCTCGTCGATGATGTCACCGCCGCTGTGGTCGTCATGCGCGCAGTTAACGTGCGCCGGATTGACAGTGGTCCCCAGCACGGTACGGCGAATCGCCGCATGCGCGCGAGCGTTACGACGCAGGCCGCGAATGGCGGCGTCCACGATAAAGCCCGTGACCAGTGCGATAAGCGCTTTCGAAGCCAAAAGCATCGCCATAGTCTGCACGGGAACCTGCTCGGCAAGTAGCAGCGGCAGCATCTCGTCGGAGGTCGAAAGGAACACCGCCACCAAGGTGCCCAGCGTCACGACGCGACCGGCGTACAGCGTTGCCGCCATTGCCGAAAAGCCGCACTGCGGCACCATGCCCAGCAACGAGCCAACCACGGGACCCGCGGCGCCGGCGCGCTTGATGGCCCCGTTAACGCGGTCGCCCGCGACGTGCTCCAAGGTCTCGAGGGCCAGATACGTCACCAACAAAAACGGCACCAGCGAGAGCGTGTCCTTGCCGGCGTCGAGCAGAATATCAATCAGCAAATCCATGACGGATGGAACCTTTCGTGTCTTTCGGCAGCATTGTAAAAGTCCTAGCGGTCAACTAGGGTATTGTAGTTGTCCTAGGCGCGATGCCAATAGTTGCCCATGGTAAACTATCATCTCGCCACATCTCAATGAACCCGAGCCGCGCGATGTGGCCCGTCCAAGGAGCAGTTATATGAACGTTTCACAAGCACTCGAATACGAGCGTCAGCCGTTTATCCCCATGTTTATCTATGGCGATCACGGCGCCATGGAGTCCGAGCGCCAGAAGGGCGAAGAGGCCCTCAAGGTGCTCGAGACCGAGTACTTTACCGCCGAGGGCGACCCCGGCTTCGACTTTGCAACCGTGCGCGACCTGGCCGACCGCAACCGCGACCTGTGCGACCAGATTGGCGAGGCGCGCCTGCGCAACGTGACGCCCGCGACGCTTTCGCGCGGCCTGTCCGATGCCGACACCTGCGCCGCCATCGGCAAGATGCAAAAGCGCACCGCCGCGTCCGTTATGCGCGAAATCCGCGGCGACCGCGACGCGCTCGGCGTGGCCTACGCCCGTAAGCCCATCCAGGGCACGGTGCTCGGTATCGACATCGAGACCACCGGTCGTGCGCCTGAGCGCGGTTATATCATCAACGTTGGCTGGGAGATCATGGATCTCACCAGCGACGCTGTGCCGCATGACGCCGAGGCACACTACTGCGGCCTGCCCGACATCTACCGCGGCGAGGATGTGCCGCTGTCGAATATCCACCACATCACCTGGGACGACATCGACGGCAAAACGCCCTTCCGCGAGAACAAAGAGCTGCAAAAGCAGCTGCTCAAGCTTATGAAGAAGTACCCGTACATGGCACACAACGCCGCCTTTGAGGACAGCTGGTTCAAGATCCACCTGGACGGCTACGCCGAGACACGCCGCGCCGGCAAGATCATCGTCATCGACTCGCGCCAGATTTGCCGCAGCTTGGACGCCGACGTGCGCTCGCTCCCCCGCGAGTCCGCCCCCGCTGCGCTCGAGAACTGGGCGCGCCGCCGTGGAACCCTCGCCGCCGACGCCAACGAGCAGCACCTGGGCCTCGACGACACCGACCTCATGCTCCGCACCGTCCAAGCCGAGTTCAACCTCAAGAACCTGTTTGCCAAGTAGAAACGCCTGCGACAAGCATGGCCCCGCTCACGAGCGGCCCCGCAGCGGGAAACCCCGCAGCGGGGCCGCCCTACGTTCCACAAATAAACCTGCCATCACAAATTCTGAACACTCATTGCGAACGATTTCGGCCAATTCCCGACACGTAATTCGTTGTCGAATGGTGATGCATCACAATCAAATGTGCAGCAATTGAGTAGTTATATGCTATAGCTAAGCTGTGAAAACTTTTATTTAGGGCATACCAACTCATAATTGCGTCAAGCTTTTGGACAGCATTTGGTTAGACCTCTAAAACGACTTTTTCACTCAGCGCCATCAACACGGCATTAGCTGACACGATATATACCATGAGTATCGTATTGTCACATACCACTGCAAAAGCGGTCTACCAGGCCGTGCATTCGGTGTCTGCGAAAGGCATCGAGTCCTGTAACCCTGCCGCGATTTACGGATCATGTCCCACCGGAACGCTCCTTGACGCAGCCGCAGAATGGCTCACCAAACATGATGTTTCCCTCGGCGCAAATGATTCCCTCGAGGTGATGGTGTTTGATCGCAGGAATGCGCGCTATGCAATGAACTGTCAATGCCACGTTTCGTCAAAACGATTCTCGAACTCACGCTTTATAGAGCTTGAAGATGGCATCTTCATTGTTGGCGTTGAGCTTTGCGCACTTCAAGCCGCCACCTATCTCCCTTTTCGCGAACTGGTGGAGTACTACTTTGAATTGTGCAGCGCTTACTCCCTTGGAACCGGCTCTTCCACCTCTTATAACGAGCGTTTCGCGCTCACCTCGACCGAAAGGTTAAAGCAGTTCTTTAATTCCATTACCAGATGCGACGGTTTGGCCCTTGCCCGAAAGGCGATCCAATGTGTACGCGACGGATGCCGGTCTCCCATGGAAACGGCATTTGTCATGATGCTAACGCTGCCCAAAAGCGAAGGAGGGCTTGGTATTAAGGGAATTGAGACCGATTACGAGGTGCAGGTCACCACTGCCGCAAAGAATCTCACGAGACGCAAAAAGTTCTTTATGGATGCGTATCTAAAGAAATCTCGCACAGACATTGAATACAACGGTTTTTATCATGACGCGGAAGAAGACCGCGCCATCGATGAGGAGCGCAAGAATGCACTTGCGTCCATGGGGTACGGAATCATCACCGTCAGCCGTTATTCCTTTATGCATGCCAGCTCTTTTGTTAGGGTCATGGAAGCAATCCAGCGGAAAGAGGGCGTACGCCCCTCGCGTCTGCCAAAAGACTTTCAAATCATGCAAGAGGACCTGAGACAGTTTGTGCTCAGAAGGTTTATAGAAGAGAAAAAGCGAATTCAGAAGCAGCTTCGCCAGGATTCCGAAGAGCGTCAACGAATCGACCTCGAAAAAGCAACGCTCGAAGGCATCACGCTGGATGACCCGACAATTAATGAAGTTCCGGCAATCGATGACATGCAGACTGTCGAATCCGACAGCCCATCATTTGCCCAAACAAGCAGCCTCGCGCCCGAGGGCAGGGTCTTCGGGGCCGGAGACTAGGCCGGCTAACAAGGTGGGTACCCTAGCGACGTGCAAAATTGCGAGTATTCAGCAGGGTCGGGTGTCTATCACCCTCGAGTGGATCCAAATGTGAAGCGAAATCACTCTTGCGTGAGAGCGTTAGGCAACATTTGAGGAAGAACTCATCGGATTAACACCCTAAGATAACTCTTGAACTGCATTATATGACCTGCAATAAATTAGCGGACCCCCTATAGTTGCAGAATACTCCATTTTTTTGCACGGCACGAGGGTACCCACCTTGGCATCGACTATCAAAAAACGCTCAGTCCGGGATCTCGTCCACTATTCCCCATCATTTTGTACAACGAATTACCTGAACGTCATTGACATATGAACATGCACTCATATAATCGAAAGTAAATTATATGAGCGCATGTTCATATGAAAGGATATTGCAATGAGCATCCGCGTTGATGAAACGAAACTCGACATCGAGGCCACCGAACCCGCGATCCCGACCACCTGCTCGCCCGAGGACCTTCCCGACGAGGAGCTTCTCTACGACCTCGCCGACCTGTTCAAGGTCTTCAGCGACACCACGCGCATCAAGATTCTCTATGCTCTCATGGGCCGCGAGCTCTGCGTGGCAGACATCGCCGAAGCGACCGAAACCTCGCAGTCCGCGGTGTCGCACCAGCTGCGCACACTCAAGCAGTCACACCTGGTTAAATTCCGGCGCGACGGGCGCAATATCCTATACTCGCTCGCCGACGACCACGTCTACACCATGCTCAACCAGGGCATGAGCCACATCTGCGAATAGCGACCAACCACGGTACCAGCGCGGCCTGCACCCAAGCCGCAAATACGGGGAAAGGAACCCACCATGAAAAAGCAGTTCAAGCTCGACGAGATCGACTGCGCCAACTGCGCGCGTAAGCTTCAGGACGAGCTGGCCAAGCTCGAGGGCGTCAAGTCCGTTTCGGTCAACTTTATGACCCAGAAGCTGACGCTCGAGGCCGATGAAGCCGAGTTCGACGAGGTCCTCGACCGCGTTGTGGAGTTCACCGCCGACGCCGAGCCGGACTGCGAGATCATTCTCTAGCCCAGGTTTACGCCAACCCGCAAGGCCGCGCTTGCCGCGGCCTTTGCTCGCGAAATTGTATGAGCGAGTGTTCATACGTTCAAATGGGAGGATACGAGTCATGGCCACCGCCGACCCCAAGAAGAAAAAGAAGAAGCGCAAGAAAAAAGAGTCACTCGAGCATAAGCGCAACCGCATACTGGTAGCGCTGGGCATTTTTGCCGTGGTGTACGCCCTCGATGAGTTCGGCACCCTCACCGCCGCATTCGGTACCCCGGGCGACATCTACGCCAGCTTTATGCTGTTCCTCATACCGTTTTTGATTGCCGGCTACGACGTGCTGCAAAAGGCATTCAATAACATCCGCCGCGGCAAGGCCTTCGACGAGAGTTTCCTTATGGCCGTCGCGACCATCGGCGCGTTTGCCATGGTGCTCTTCCCCGATACCGACCCGCACATGGCCGAAGGCGCCGCCGTCATGCTGTTCTACCAGGTCGGCGAGCTGTTCCAGGCATACGCCGTGGGCAAGAGCCGTAAATCGATCAGCGCCATGATGGACATAGCACCCGACTACGCCAACGTCGAGCAACCCGACGGCTCACTCGAACAGGTCTTCCCCGATGACATCGCGGTCGGCACCGTGATCGTGGTCAAGCCCGGCGAGCGCGTGCCCATCGACGGCGTCATCGTCGAGGGCGAAACCCAGCTCGACACCGCCGCCCTTACCGGTGAGTCGGTCCCCCGCCCGGCCAAAACCGGAGACGATATCATCAGCGGCTGCATCAACATGACGGGGCTCATCCACGTGCGCACCACCAAGCCCTTTGGCGAGTCCACCGTCGCACGCGTCCTGGAGCTCGTGGAGAATGCCAGCGAAAAGAAGGCACGCACCGAGAACTTCATCACGCGCTTTGCCCGCATCTACACGCCCGCCGTCACCGGCGCTGCCGCGGTGCTCGCGCTCGGCGGTGGCCTGGTCACCGGTGCCTGGTCCGACTGGATTCTGCGCGGCCTGACCTTCTTGGTCGTCAGCTGCCCGTGCGCGTTGGTGATCAGCGTGCCGCTCAGTTTCTTTGGCGGCATCGGCGGCGCGTCCAAGCTGGGCGTTCTCATCAAGGGTTCTAACTACCTCGAGACGCTCGCCGACGTGGACACCGTCGTCTTTGACAAGACGGGCACCCTCACCAACGGCACGTTCTCGGTGGTCGCGGTACACCCCGAGGCAGGCTATACCGAGCAATCGCTGCTTGAAGTCGCAGCCCTTGCTGAGTCGTTCTCCGATCACCCCATCGCGCAGTCCGTACGTGTCGCCTACCAGGGCGAGGTCGACCCCAAGCGCGTAAGCGACTCCACCAACGACGCGGGCCATGGCGTGACGGCAACCATCGACAGCAAGCACGTCGTCGTTGGCAACGCAAAGATGCTCGCCGCGGCCGGAGTCGAAGCGCCCGATTGCGAGGTCGTCGGAACGATTCTGCATGTGCTCGTTGACGGCGTGTACGCCGGCCACATCGTGATTGCAGACACCGTCAAGGCCGATGCTGAGCAAACGATTCGCGACCTGCACGCCGCCGGTGTCAAGCGCACCGTCATGCTCACGGGCGACCGCGAGGAGGTTGCGGCGTCTGTGGTCAAGCAACTCAGTCTCGACGAGTTCCACGCGCAGCTGCTGCCGGGCGATAAGGTCGAGCGCGTCGAGGCGCTGCTTGCAACCGAGAGTGGCAAGGGCAAGCTCGCCTTTGTGGGCGACGGCATCAACGATGCGCCCGTGCTTACGCTGTCTCTTATACACATCTGACGCTGCCGACGACTCCTTACGTGTAGATC
>URNK01000054.1 GCA_900549195.1 uncultured Collinsella sp. | reverse complement strand
CGAGGCTCGCGGCTTTATGGTTGGCGTACCGGTGGCTGTAGCACTTGGCGCCGGCTTTGTTCCCGCACGTAAACCGGGCAAGCTGCCGCGCGAGACCGTAAGCCAGAGCTACGAGCTCGAGTACGGAACGGATTCCATTGAGATCCATGCCGACGCTATCAGCTCTAAAGATACCGTGTTGATTCTGGACGACTTGGTCGCGACGGGCGGAACCGTCGAGGCAACAGGTAAACTGGTGCGAGATATGGGCGCAAAGCTTGTCGGTTACGGTTGTATCCTAGAGCTTGCGTTTCTCAACCCGCGCGAGAAGCTCACGCCGTCTGATGACGATGTGGAGCTCTTTAGCCTGGTGACGGTGGACTAGCGGTTACCCTTAGTTACTGGAAAGGAAGCTACATGCGCACAGCAAACACGCACAAAAACATGGCACGCTGCGCTGCTACGGCAACCCTCGCTTGTGTTTTGGGCTTGGGCCTCGCGGCTCCTGCCTACGCCGATACCGCATCCGACCTTGCCGCTGCTCGTACTAAGCTCGAGCAGATCGGTACCCAAACCCAGCAGATTTACGATGAGCTCGCCACGCAGACGCAGGCGCTCGATCAGACTGCCGGCGAGATCACGCAAAAGCAGCAGGAGATCGCCGATGGTCAGGCCAAGCTCTCGACCTATGTCGCCGGCGAGTACAAAACCGGCGGTCTGAGCCTGCTTCAGGTTCTGACGGGTGTCGATGACCTTAGCGATATGCTCAACCGTCTGTTCTACTACGGCAAAGTTTCCGATAAGCAGGCTCAGACCATTCAAGAGGTCAAGGAACTTAAGCAGCAGCTCACCGATAAGCAGTCCGAGCAGGAAAAGAACGTCGCCGCCACGCAAAAGAAGGTCGACGAGCTTAACGCCCAGCAGGCTGAAGCCCAGAACGTCGTAAACTCTCTGGATTCACAGCTGCAGGCCGAACTAGCCGCCGAGGCCGAAGCCAACGCCGCGCTGCAGGCCGGCATCAACGCCAGCACCGCCGAGAAAGCCACGGTGAGCAACGAGACTGCCGGTACGACCGAGAACACCAACAACGGTGGCCAGACCAGCAATAACAACAACCAGGGCGGCAACACTCCGGCTCCTACGCCGGCACCTGCTCCGACGCCGCAGCCCCCCACGCCTGCTCCGGCTCCGACGCCTTCTGCTCCGAGCCAGTCCGTCGATGGCGGTTCTGTTGTCTCGCGTGCATACAGCAAGCTTGGTTGTGCTTATTCCTGGGGCGGAATTGGCCCGAACAGCTTCGACTGCTCTGGTTTTGTTAGCTATTGCCTCACTGGTCGCTATTGCCGCCTGGGCACCACGGGCACCTTTATGGGCTGGACGCGTGTGTCCGATCCGCAGCCCGGTGACGTTGTGGTCAACTCATACCACACCGGCATTTACATCGGTGGCGGTCAGATGATTCATGCTTCCGACTACAACACGGGTGTTATCATCAGCTCCGTTGCCGCCGGCATGAACAATAACTACATCTTCGTGCGTTACTAAGTCATCTTACACAGCGTGTGAATGTGGACCTCGTGGCTTTAAGTCGCGAGGTCCATTCTTTTTTTCTCTCTCATCTTAGACGGCTATCTAGTATTCAAAACTAGATAGCCGTCCATTCGGTTTGCAAGAAGGCTATAATTGTTGATGAACAATTAGAAAGGACCCTCTATGAGCTGGGCACTTATCTCCGATTCAAGCTGCAACCTCCGCGATTGGCAACCGACCGCGCCCTATACCACCTTTGCATTTGCGCCCCTCAAAATTCGAGTGGGGGAGCGTGAATTCGTCGATGACCTTTCGCTCGATGTTCATGAGCTCAACTGCGCTGTTCAGGCGGAGACGAACGCTTCTTCGAGCGCTTGTCCCAGCGTAGGGGAGTGGGCCGAGCTCTTCAAATTGGCAGACAAGACCATCTGCATGCCGATCTCTGAGGGTGTGTCGGGCAGCTACAACGCGGCAGCCACTGCTCGCGATATGGTTCTTGCCGAGGAGCCCGACCGACAGATTCATCTAGTCAATTCACGCGCAGCTGGCGGCAAAATGGACCTCATTTTCTTGCTGTTCGACCGCTATCTTGCAGACAATCCGAATGTCTCATTCGAGGATGCTTGCGCATACTTCGATAGCCTTGAACAGAACAGCAAAATCCTCTTCAGTTTGTGCAATTACGAAAACCTCGCCAAAGCCGGACGTATCCCTAAGGCAGCCGGCGTCATTGCCAACAAGCTCAATATCCGCATTTTGGGCACGGCGAGTGAGGCCGGTAAAATCGAACTCGTGGGGCACACGCGTGGCGAAAAGAAGATGCTCAACAAGATCATCGACACTATGGAATCCGAGGGCTTTACGGGCGGTGAGGTCATCATCGATCACGTTGAGAACGAAGCTGGAGCCCAAGCGCTTACTGATCGCATTGTCGAACATTGGCCCGGCTCCAAGACCATCATCATGCCCTGCAACGGCCTGGATTCCTATTACGCCGAGATGCACGGCCTGATCATCGGCTACGGCATGGGCGTAGCTTCGGGCAAATAAAGTCCAACCAAGCAAAAAAACGGGCGGGACAAAGCGACAGATGGCTCTTTGTCCCGCCCGTTTTATACGTCGGCTAGCTATTAAACCCGTTGAACTTGAGATAGCTCATCAGGTACGCTTTCGAAACAAAGGATGAAACCGCGCTGCGCACAAGCAGCGACTCACGCGTTACCTGATGCGCCGTATCGGGAACCGGCGTCTGCTCGACAGAAAACGCCGAACGAATCGATGCCTCGAGCTGATCGACCACATAGTCGAAGGCCGTCGGGGCATCGTAGCTCAAACGCTGAATGTTAAAGAGCGCCTGCACCGCAGCAATAGGTAGCACCTGCTTAAAGATGCAGATAGCGATCAGGCGGGCAATCTGCTCGCGACCATACTGCTTTTTGACCGGAGCAGGCACCAGACCGACCTTCACGTAGTTATTGATCATCGATGGCGTAATGACAGGCTGCTCAACGCAAATAGACAGCGGCTCCATCCACAGCGCAACATACTCAATGACCTGGTCGCGGTAGAGCGTCACATTGGGCAACTGGTCATAGCGCGGCAGACTCAACGTATTGAGTTTGCGCACGATATCGGACTGAATAAATGCATCGGGCAGCACAGTGGGCTGAATATCCTCAGGCTTAATGCTGACCGACGAATCGGACATCGGGATAACGCGTTTGGCGTGGTTCATAAAGGTCCTCCGTTCATTTTCTATATTGTATTCTAGGTTATCTAGTTTTGCATACCATATAGCCGGCAAGTAAAAGTGGTTGGACAGCACATTGATGCACCGTCCAACCACTTTGTTAAAAGATAACAACCTTACATAAGATATATTATCGTACTTATCCACGAAGAAATGCGTATGCGCTGGTTGCCGCTATGGCTCCATCAGAAACGGCGGTCACAACCTGGCGTAAACGCTTGGAACGGATATCGCCAGCGGCAAATAGACCTGGCGTGCGGGTCGCCATAGATTCATCAGTTAGAATGCCGCCATCAGGCGCCAGATCGACTAAATGCTCAACAAGCTCGGTAAGGGGTTGCGTGCCGGTAAAGACAAAAATGCCAAACGAGCCAGGCTCAAATGACTCGGTATGAATTTCCCCGGATGCATTGTCCTTAAAGGCAATCGTCGTTGGCATCGCTTCACCAGAAAGTTCAACAATACTAGTTTGGTACCTAACTGTAATATTGTCCTTTTCGAGTACTTTCTGAACAACACCATCAGGCGCACGGAACTGGTCGCGGCGCAGCACGATGGTCACACTGCTGGCAATGTCTGACAGGAACAGCGCCTCTTCGCATGCCGAATTGCCACCACCGATTACAAAGACCTGTTTGCCGCGGAAGAACATGCCGTCACATGTTGCGCAATATGAAACGCCACGACCGCGATAGGTATCCTCGCCAGCGAAACCTGCCAGACGCGGCGTGGCACCCATGCAAGCGATAACGCTCGAGGCAAGCGTATCGCCCATATCCTGATGCACCGTAAACAGCGCTGCATCGGCATCGTAATCGATACCCGAAACCATGCTCCATGTAACCTGCGCTCCCAGCCCCTCTGCATGTTGCTGAAAACGCTCGCCGAGTTCGGCGCCACTCAAGAGCGGAATGCCCGGATAGTTATCGACTTCATTGGTCGTGGCGATCTGTCCACCCGACATGCCCTGCTCAATCACGGTCGTCGTCAGGTTGGCACGCGCAGCGTAAATGGCGGCAGCATAGCCCGCGGGGCCTCCACCGATAATCGCAACATCAATCGGCTGATCGGTAGTCATGGAATATCCTCTCGTCGATACATTGACGTTCTTTGCGCTCATACCCAAATTTACGTGAACATGACACTCATGCACTACAATGTTAAATCGCGTAACAAAGCTGAAGGGGAGTTATCGATGGATCAAACGCAGACGGGCAATAGCGCTCCCCTGCCCATGCAAGCCACTCCCCAACCGGAGCAAATGACCGTTTCACATACACAAAAACCCCTGGTAACCATTGTGCACGCATCGGTTGGATCGGGCCACAAAGCCGCCGCCAACGCGATTGCACAAGCATTTGACCTTATCCGCGGCACCAAGGGAATCCCTGAGGATGTTGAGATCGAAGTCCTGGATATCCTCGATTTTGGACGTATTAGGTTCGATGGTAATAAAACAGCAGCGTCGTTTACCGGCGCCACGCGTCCCATTTACGACCTAACCTGGCGATATACGCTTACAGGACATCTGCTCTGGGGCGGCGGCACAGCATGGTCACGAATTATGTTCCCCGCCTTCAACGAATACGTCCGGACCCGCAGGCCCATAGCCGTGGTCGCAACACACATTACGGCGGCCAACGTCGCTGTGGGCGCCCGCGTCATCACGGGTATTGATTTTCCGGTCATCTGCGTGCCGACCGATTACGAAGTCGAAGGATTTTGGCCCCACAAGGACACCGACCTATTCTGCGTAGCCAACGAGTTTATGGCCGAAACGCTGCGCCCGCGCAAGGTTCCCGAGTCAAAGATCCGCATAACGGGCATCCCCATCCGAGCCGGTTTCGATTCAGATTACAAACGAGAAGATGAGCTCAGCAAGTTCAATCTCCCCATAGACAAAACCGTCGTATTGGTGATGGCCGGCGCCAGTTTGCCCCAACCATACGTGCGTTTCCGTGCCGCGATGGACCACACGCTCCCCTTCTTACGCAGCTTTGAGGACATGCACTTTGTCTTTTTACCGGGCAAGGATAAGGAATACGCCACCCGACTCAAGACGCTCTTCGACGCCATGAAGCTCGACAACGTGACGGTACTGGACTACGTAGATGACATGGCGGCCCTCATGCACGGCTGCGACCTGGCAATCCTCAAATCGGGCGGACTCACGGTCACCGAGTGCCTATGCGCACATCTGCCGATGATCCTGCTGGGCAAATCATACGGTCAGGAAAAGGCCAACACCACGATGCTCACCGGCATGGGCGCCAGCATGCATGTCACCACCGCACGAGAACTCATCGTGACGTTGCGCCATCTCCACGATCATCCCGAATCGCTCAAAGCCCTACTCATCAACGGCGAAGTACTACGCCGCCCCCACGCAGCCGAAGACATAGCCATCGCCACCATGGAGCTCGTAGGCAAGCCCCAAAAGCGCAAACGGGCCTTCTGCCGCTTCTACTGGGGCGGAAAACCCGCGCATATCCGCTAGCGCTTTAAAGTCCGCTGCTCGGCGGGAGCCGCCCATATATCATTCCATGCTCAAACATTCTCGCTTCGCAGGGCGCACTAATCCCGCCCGTCCGGGACTCACCCATATCATTCCATGCTCAAACATTCTCGCTTCGCTACGCTCGCTGCGAAACTGCGCGTGGAACGATATGGGTGAGCCCCGGACGGGAGGCTTCTTGCTTGAAAACAAATTGAAATCCAACTAGTAAGCCGGTGCGACAAAGGAGAAATCCCCTTGTCGCACCGGCTTACCAATTGATTAATGCTAACGGTTACCAGCGAAGATACACGGTAGTTGCAGGCAATCAAACGTAGCTCACCCGTGGGAGGTCCCTATATATCGTTCCACGCGCAGTTTCGCAGCGCAGCGAGAATGTTTGAGCGTGGAACGATATATAGGGACCTCCCACGGGTGAACGGACATTACAATACGCCGCTAGAACCGAAACCGCCGACTCCTCGGTCGGTTTTATCCAGTTCGTCTACCTCTATGAGGTTGACCGTGGGGACTTCTTGGATGACGAGTTGGGCTATGCGGTCGCCTTTGTTGATTTGGATGTTATTGGAGGGGTCCAGGTTGATGAGGATAACCTTGAGTTCTCCTCGGTAGTGGGCGTCGATGAGGCCAGGCGTATTGACTATAGACAGGCCCTGTTTGATGGCGAGACCGCTACGGGGCTGGACGAAGCCGGCGTAGCCATCGGGCAGGGCGATGGCCAGCCCAGTGGAGACCAGACGGCGTTCAAAGGGCTTCAGGACGCAGTCCTCGTTGGAGCGCAGATCCAAGCCGGCATCGGTGGGATGGGCGTATTTGGGAAGCACGACGGTGGGGTCGAGACGCTTTATGTTAACGGTAATGTTGGACATGGAATCACCTTAGCTTGTCGAGCTCTTGCAGAAACTCATCGACGTCTTTGAAATCGCGGTAGACCGAGGCAAAGCGGATGTACGCCACCTTGTCGATCTTGGCCAAGCGCTTGAGTACCATGTCACCCAACTCATGGGACGTAACGGCCGTCAGCGTGCGAGAGCGCAGCTCGATCTCGATGTCATCGATAATCTCATTGAGCTTCTTAGTGTCGATATCGCGCTTGATGGTGGCGCGCATCAAGCCGACGAGCAGCTTATTGCGATCGAACCGCTGCTTAGTTCCGTCCGACTTAATGACCTCAATTGGGTCTTCGCATCGCTCGAACGTTGTAAAGCGGTAGTTACACGAGCAACATTCGCGACGGCGCTTAATGGTGTTATTTGACTCCTGCATACGGGAATCAACGACGCGGGTATGTGCCTTGCCGCATTTGGGACAGCGCATGGTACCTCCTCTTAAACGCTAACAAGGGTACCATGCGCAGCGCGATAATGATTACGAACGAGCAGGAACCTTAAGATGCGCACCGGAGGCGAGCGAACCATGCTCCAGATGATTGACGTTACGGATCATGTCGGAAGTCTCTTGCGTGGAAAGGCCTTCGATTGGATATTCCTCGGCAAGCGACCAAAGAGAATCACCAGGCTGAACGCGAATGGTCTCGTAGGTAACGTTGGAAACGGACTCGGCATACGCGGCGTGACGAGCGCTAAAGACCGACGTAGCGAGGACAAAGAAGAGCGTAAGCGCAACGGCAACGGCGACAATCGTCGGAACCTTCAGGGCAACGCGGGCCGGCGCGACTACAGCTTGCTGATTGCGAGCAGGCTTTACGGTCAAAGGCTGAAAGCCGGAGCAACCACCCTGAACAACCGTAAAAGTGGGTTCCGCAGGCGTCTCGAGCTTAAGGGCGAGGTTTCCCTGGACCATATTCGTTGCGTTCATCATGTTCTCCTCTCGCGTGTTTTGCTGAGAACAGTTTTATCAAGCCGCGCGGACAAAAATGTCTAGCGCGAGAACGAATGTTCGGTTATTATTATCTTCGAACAGTTGTTCCTGTCAAGCAAAATTCGAACATTTGTTTGACATGGGTAGAGAGGATGCCCTGATGGCTCGCAAAATTACCAAGCGTCAGCAGCAAATTTACGACTTCATCAAGGAATATCAGCAGGAGAAGGGTTATCCGCCCAGCGTGCGCGAGATGGCTTCAGCCGTGGGCCTTTCCTCCCCCAGCACCGTGCACGCCCATCTATCTGCCCTGGAGGCGCGCGGGCTACTCAAGCGCGATGCCACCAAACCGCGCGCCCTGGAACTCTTTAACGAGGACGGTTCCTCTGTCTCAATTTCTAAATCTGACGAGCCCACCGCACCTCGCGGAACGGTCTCGCTACCGCTCGTTGGTCGCGTCGCGGCTGGGATTCCCATTCTGGCCGAGCAGAATATCGAAGACACTTTTACTATCCCGACCGAAATCGCCACTGATCAGGGTTCCTTTATCCTTGAGGTGCATGGGAGCTCAATGATCAATGTCGGCATCTTCAATGGCGATTACATCATCGTCCGTGAACAAAAGAGTGCCATGAACGGCGAAATTGTCGTGGCCATGATTGATGGTTCAGCGACCGTCAAGACGTTCTACAAGGAGCAGGGACGCGTACGCCTGCAGCCCGAGAATGACACCATGGAGCCTATCTATGCAACGAATCCCATCATCTTGGGCAAAGTCGTCGGCTTAATGCGCCGGTTCTCGTAATGCAAAAACGCATCACCATCTTTGATACCGTCCGCGGGTTTACGATGATTTCAATGGCAGGTTTTCACGCTTGCTACGATCTCGCCTACCTGTACGACTGGGATATGCCCTGGTTTACCCAGACCGTCTTTCAAGACATCTGGCGCGCCAGCATCAGCTGGGTATTTTTGTTTATCGCGGGTTGGATGTGCACCCTTTCGCGCAACAATATCAAACGTGCCGCCAAATACGCCTTAGCAGCACTCGTCGTCTGGCTGGCAACAACACTTGTCTCAGTCGACGATTCGGTTAATTTTGGCATCATCTACTGCATGGCCGCATGTACCGGCATCGTGGCGTTGACCGATCCCGTCCTTAAGAAGATATCGGCGAGATGGGGCATGTCGCTATGCCTTGTGTTGTTCGCCCTCACCTGGAGTATCCCCAAAACGATCTACCCTGTCCCCTACCTGGCGTGGCTGGGATTTCCGAGCCTTGGGTTTGTTTCAGGTGATTACTACCCCATCATCCCGTTTATCTTTATGTATCTTGCAGGATACTTCGCCGCACATATAGAGCAGGGAATCGATAAGACCGCCCTAAGCTGGGCCTACGCCAACCCCCTGCCGGCGCTCGCCAGCCTTGGACGTCATGCACTCCCCTTTTATCTGCTGCATCAACCCATTATTCTGGGCTTTTTGGAGCTCGTCTACTCGGTGCGATAACGCTTGAGCCGCGGCGCGATACGGGCCGGCAGCTTCGCCACAATACGAACGCCGTCCTCAAGATATTCCTCGTGCAAAAGGGTTCCCTGCTCATGCACCAGCGTGATGAGGGCGCCCTCGCGATACGGGATATCAGCAGAGAGCAACACATCGGTAGCAGCCGCCTCACGAGCAATACGGTCGACGAAATCGTCGAGTCCCTCGCCCGTCTGGGCCGAGAACAGCACGGCCTCGGGATAGCGACGACGGAAGCTCAGGCGATCAACGCTATCGAGAAGATCGATTTTATTGAATACGGTCAGCGTTAAACGCTCTCCAGCGCCGATCTCATCAAGAACGCGGTCGACAGCCTCAAGCTGCCGCTCATAGTCCTCGTCAGACGCATCTACGACTTTGAGAATTAGATCGGCACCCAACACCTCGGACAGCGTCGATTTAAAGGCATCGACCAGACCATGCGGCAGCTTTTGAATAAAGCCGACGGTATCAGTAATCGTCATGCCGCGACCGCCGGGCAGGCGATACGAACGCGTCGTCGGGTCGAGCGTAGCAAACAGCTTGTCCTGCGAAAGTACCGTAGAGCCGGTCAGGCGATTGAGCAACGTCGATTTACCGGCATTGGTATAACCGGCTAACGCGACGCGAAACGCCGGTGACTCAATGCGGCTCTTGGACTGGACATCGCGATGCTGTTCAACCTGCTTGAGCTCACGACGAAGCGCGGCAATCTTATTGCGAATCAAGCGACGGTCAACCTCGAGCTGGCTTTCACCCTGGCCAAAGCGCGAACCGATGCCGCCGCGCGTCTGCTCCTTGGCAAGATGGCTCCACATGCCACGCAGACGAGGCAACAGATATTGAAGCTGCGCCAGCTGCACCTGTAGACGACCCTCGCGCGTCTGGGCATGCAGGCCGAAAATATCAAGAATGAGCGCCGTGCGATCGATGATCTTAACCGGTTCGCCCACGGCCTTCTCCAGATAGGACTGCTGTGAAGGCGTCAGATCGTCGTCAAAAATAACGACATCGGCATCCATGCGATGCACTAAGCCGCACAGCTCTTCAACCTTGCCGGAACCGATAAACGATTTAGGATAGGGTTTAACC
>URNK01000053.1 GCA_900549195.1 uncultured Collinsella sp. | reverse complement strand
CGAGATGAGCGCTAGTCTCGTGGGCTCGGAGATGTGTATAAGAGACAGGCCGTACTGGCGCTTGCGGTTATTGTCGCCATCGCCGTGTACCTGGTTCGCGCGCCCCAACTCGCTCGCCTGGAGGTCGTGGGCATGGCGATGGTTGCGGGCGGTGCTATCGGCAACGCGATCGATCGCTTAGCTATGGGCTTTGTGACTGATTTTATTGCCACTACCTTCATTGATTTCCCCGTCTTTAATGTTGCGGACATCGGTATTACCGTGGGTGTCGTGCTCGCCCTCGTTGGTTACATGTTCTTGAGTCCTGCGGCCCGTGAGGTCGATGCGACCGCCGAGCTTAACGCCCGTGACGAGGCTCGCGCTAAGCGCAAGGCCCAGCAACGCGGGGAGCGTGCCCGCAAGATTCGCGAAAGGAACGAGCGCTAATGGCCGACATTCATATCCTTGTTGCCGACGATGCCGCTGGTCAGCGTCTTGACGCCTATCTGGGAGCCAATGACGGCTGTCCTACGCGCTCTGCCTGCGCGCATCTGATTGAGGGCGGTGCCGTATGTGTCAATGGTGAGACCTGCCTGTCCAAAAAGTACGCCGTGCGAGCCGGCGACCGTATTTCGGTCGACCTCCCCGAGCCGCACGACCCGACCGACGTGATTCCCGAGGCCATTCCCCTCGATATCCGCTATGAGGACGACTACCTTATCGTGCTCTCCAAGCAGCGCGGCCTGGTGTGCCATCCTGCGCATGGCCATGAGAGCGGTACGCTCGCGAATGCCCTGGTTTATCACTGCGGTATCGATCATCTGGGCACCGTGCAGGGCGAGGACCGCCCCGGTATTGTGCATCGCCTGGATCGCGATACCTCGGGTCTCATGCTTGCGGCAAAGGACGACGACACCCAGCGCGCACTCCAAAATCTCATCCGCACGCGTACGCTCGACCGTCGCTATATCACACTTGTTCACGGGCACATCGCCATGGACGAGGGCACCATCAACACCGGCATTGCCCGATCGACGCGCGACCGTGTCAAGATGGCGGTTTCGGACGATCCTTTCGCGCGCCAGGCCATTACGACCTTTAAGGTCCTCGAGCGCTTTGATTCCACGCGATTTGACGACGGCTATACGCTCGTCGAGTGCCACCTGTTTACGGGCCGTACGCATCAGATTCGCGTACACATGCGTCATATCAACCACGCCTGCGTGGGCGATCCACTCTACGGCAAGTGCGATGCACGCGCCGATCAGGGTCTGACCAGGCAATTCCTTCATTCCTGGCGCGTCGCATTCGACCATCCCGTGACGGGCGAGCGCATCGAATGCCGCGACGAGCTGCCGTGGGATCTCGCTGCGGTTCTTGACGACCTGGCCCCGCGCTCGCTTGGTCGCACCGCCGCCGGCGACGACATCGTCCCGCAGCTTGGCCTGCTCGAAGCCTAGCCGGTATTAGGTGGTTTCTTGAACTCGGTAAGCCTGCGGTAAGATATACGATTGTTTACGTAACGCGTTCCTGGGAGCCTGCATGCTCGCCTTTTTACAAACCAACACGCCCATCGTGATCTTCAACCAGATTGTCGTCACGCTGCTCACGGTCTGCTTTCTGTACCAGGTGGTCTTCTTTGTCATCGGCGCTCTTCGTGGCGAGGTCGCGCCTCCCAAGGCCAAAAAACTCCACCGCTATGCCTTCTTTATTGCGGCGCATAACGAGGAGGCCGTGATTGCCAACCTCGTTCGCTCCATCAAGGATCAGGACTATCCGTCCGAGCTCATTGAGGTCTTTGTCGTTGCCGACGCTTGCACCGACAATACCGCGCAGCTCGCGCGCGAGGCCGGTGCCATTGTTTACGAGCGCAATGACCTGGCCCGCAAGGGCAAGAGCTGGGTCATGGACTATGGTTTCGATCGCATTCTCAACGAGTATCCCGATACGTTTGAGGGCTACTTTATCTTCGATGCCGACAACGTTATCTCCCGCGATTACGTCTCCAAGATGAATGATGCCTTTGACCAGGGCTTCCATGTGGTCACGAGCTATCGTAACTCCAAGAACTTTGGCAGCTCGTGGATTTCGTCTGCCAACGCCACCTGGTATCTGCGTGAGGCCCGCTTCCTCAACAACGCGCGTAATATCTGCAAGACGTCCTGCGCTGTCTCGGGTTCGGGCTACCTCATCTCCGCCAGCGTTATCGAGGGCATGCACGGTTGGCAGTTTCATACGCTGACCGAGGACATCCAGTTCACCACGTTCTGCGCCATTCACGGCATCCGCATCGGTTATGCGCCGGCGGAGTTCTTTGACGAGCAGCCGGTGACGTTTAAGGCGTCCTGGAAACAGCGTATGCGTTGGACTAAGGGCTTTTACCAGGTCTTTTTTACCTACGGCAAGCATCTTGTCAAATCCACGTTCCGTTATCATCGCTTTGCCGCCTACGACATGTTTATGACGATTGCCCCGGGTATGCTGCTGTCTTTGATCTCGATGCTCGCCAATGCGACGTTCCTCATCGTGGGCGGGCTTTCGCACGGCTTCTTAGCCACCGAGGTCGAGATGCAGGCTTGTGCCGCCTCGCTCATTATGACCTTCGTGATGATGTACCAGACCTTCTTTATCCTGGCGCTACTCACGACCATCTTTGAGTACAAGCACATTCATTGCGCGCAAAAGTGGCGTTTGGTGACCAACCTGTTTACCTTCCCGATCTTTATGTTCAGCTATATCCCCATCACGGTGGCTGCTCTGTTCCTAAAGGTCGACTGGGTCCCGACGCAGCACGCCGTCAACGTTACTCTCGACGAGGTCATGCAAGGCGCCAAATAACCACCACCAAAACCACCGCAAAGGGGACAGGCACCTTTGTGGTGGTTTTTGCGTTTGAGCAGCTGACCATGGAGGTGCACAATGTCCTACATCCCGTTTTGGATTTGCATCTTTGCCGGTGCGGTGGTTGATGCCCGTGAGCGGCGGTTTCCCAATGAGCTTGCCGGCGCGTGTGCGGTGGCGGCGTTAGCAGGCGTTTGGCTCGACAGAGGTGTTAATACGGCGCTTGACCATGCCGGTCTTGCGGTCATCGTCTACCTTGCCCTTGTGCTTACTGAGTCGCTCTGGCGGCGCCTTCGTCAATCCCCGGGGATTGGCATGGGGGACGCCAAAGCACTCTTCGCGCTTTGCACGCTCGACCCTATGGGCGGCATCGTGGCATTTGCCGTCTCGCTCCTGGCCCTGGCCCTCTCCTGCCTCTTCACAAAATCGCGTTCCCTGCCATTGCTCCCGTTTTTAGTGCCGATTTTTGCCATAATCGAGGTCGTGGGCTGCACATTGTAACTGATTGCGCATCCTTTTTAAGGAGCATGCCATGGCAACTAATCAAGAAACGGCCGTCATTAAGGCGCGCATGGACCGTATTCCTTCGGCGTTGTCGCCCGAACTTGTCGAGCGCATTTCCGCCGATCGTGCTTCGGGTGCCGTCAACCCGTATCGTTGCAACGACGATCAGGTCATTCGTCGTATTGATCGCGCTGCCGACAAAGGCACGCTCATGCGTCCGGCGTTTATGCGCGATACCGAAAAGATTCTTCATCTTCCGGCGTACACCCGCTATGCAGGCAAAACGCAGGTCTTCAGTTTTCGCAGCAACGACGACCTGTCGCGCCGCGGTTTGCACGTGCAGCTTGTATCGCGCATCGCACGCGATATCGGTCGCGCCTTGGGGCTTAACTGCGATCTGATCGAAGCGATTGGCCTGGGCCACGACTTGGGACACACACCCTTTGGCCATGCCGGTGAGCGCTTTCTCAACGATATTTACCACGAGCGCACGGGTCGCTACTTTTTCCATAACGTGCAGTCGGTCCGCGTGCTCGACGCCCTGTATGGCCGCAACGTGTCGCTCCAGACGCTCGACGGCGTCTTGTGCCATAACGGCGAGTACGAGCAACGCGTGTTTGAGCTCTCGGGCATGGGTTCCTTTTACCAGTTCGATCAGACGGTTGAGGACTGCATTGCCAAGGGCTATAGCGCAATTGAGCACCTGCGTCCCATGACGCTCGAAGGCTGCGTGGTCCGCATCTCGGATATCCTTGCCTACGTTGGGCGCGATCGCCAAGACGCCATTGCGGCGGGCCTACTGGCGCCCGATGCTTTTGATGATGGCCTGGGTGGGGCATACAACAGCTGGATCCTTACGCATGCCTCCATCGATATCGTTGAGCACAGCTATGGCAAGCCGCGCATCGAGATGAGCGAGGAGCTGTTTGAGGAAATCCGCCGAGCCAAGCGCGAGAACTACGTAAAGATCTATAGCAAGGGCGGCATCGAAGGCGACTCCGAAGCGGAGCTGCGCGAGGCGTTCGAAAAGCTCTACGACCGTTGCCTGCAGGATATAAACGAAGGTGACGAGTCCTCGTACATCTTTAAGCATCATATTTCTCGCATTGAGCAGCAGCTTTCCTACTACGATCGCGCCTATGCCTGGCAGGATGACAAGGATCAAGCGGTGGTGGATTACATCGCGAGCATGACGGACGGCTATTTCTGCGAGCTCACGAGCAAGCTGTTCCCGGGATTAAAGTTTCCGCACCGTACCTATATTAACGAACGGTAGTTCGTATCTTTTCGGTATACTGTTTGTGGAAAACGTTTTTGATTGATGCACGGGATGGCTATGGACGACCTTTTTTCTGCCTCGACGCGCGAGCGTTCCTTTAAAAATGCGCCGCTCGCGGTGCGCATGCGCCCCAATTCGCTCGACGAGTACGTGGGTCAGCAAAAGGCCGTCGGTAAGGGCTCGTGGCTGCGTGCGGCCATCGAGCATGATGTGCTATCGAGCGTGATTCTGTATGGCCCGGCCGGTACGGGCAAGACGACGCTGGCGCATATCATCGCCAACCATACCAAGAGCGAGTTTGTCGAGGTCAGCGCCGTGACGGGTACCGTGAAGGACCTGCGTCGCGTGATTGACGAGGCCAAGACGCGCCTGAATACGTATGACCGTCGCACTATCCTGTTTATCGACGAGATTCATCGCTTTTCGAAGTCACAACAGGATGCATTGCTACATGCGGTTGAGAACCGTACCGTCATTATGATTGGTGCCACGACGGAGAACCCGTACTTCGAGGTCAACTCGGCGTTGCTCTCGCGTGGTCGTGTGGTGGAACTTGAACACCTTAAGGACGAGGACATAGCCACGCTGATCGAGCGTGCGCTCGAGGCTCCGCATGGCCTGAACGGTAAGTTCTCGGCCGATGTTGATACGGTTAAGACCATTTGCACGCTGGCAGCGGGTGACGCTCGCTCGGCGCTCACGACGCTCGAGCTTGCGAGCGAGATTGCCGTCACACGTCCCGATACCGAGGGAACGCCGGCGCCGGCGGCGGGGGAGCGCTATCCCATTACCGTGGATGACGTTAAGATTGCCAACCCGCGTCGTGGCTTTTCGTACGACAAAAACGGTGACATGCACTACGACATCATCAGTGCATTTATTAAGTCCATGCGCGGTAGCGACCCCGATGCCACGATCTATTGGCTCGCGCGCATGATTGACGCGGGGGAGGATCCTAAGTTTATCGCTCGTCGTATTATGATTCAGGCTTCTGAGGATGTTGGCAACGCCGACCCGCAGGCGCTTTTGGTGGCACATGCCGCGTTTAAGTCTGCCGAGGTCATTGGCTATCCCGAATGTCGCATTAACCTGGCTCAGGCTGCGCTCTATGTTTGCCTGGCGCCAAAATCCAACGCGTGTGAGGCTTCGATCGATGCGGCGCTGGCCGATATCCATTCTAGTGGGCTTCGTGAGGTGCCGAGTTATTTGCGCGATCGTCATCGCCCAGGTAGCGACGAATACGGTGTATATAAGTATCCACATGATTATCCCGAAGGCTGGGTCGATCAGCGCTATTTGCCCGAGGGACTGGAGCGCGGCGCGTTCTGGCAGCCTGACGGCCGCGGTTGGGAAGAATGGCGCGTAGAGCAAAGTGAACGCGACCGCAGCGGGAATGCACCGAAGTAGCTGCTGATAATTTTGTCCCACGTTGCTGCTCTTGGCATGTTCGGTCCCCTTTGGGGTACCATGGAAACCGTCTGTATATCGATTCCTTTGGGAGGCTTGTATGAGTCCCATTCAAATCGCCCTGCTGCTGCTCGCCGTTGCCGGCGTGTGGGCCATCGCTGAGCTCGCGCTTACCCTGCGCAAGACCCGCAATGTTGTCGACTCGCTCGATAAAACCGTGAACGACCTCAACAACACCATCGCCGAGGCTCAGCCTGTGGTGGCAAAGCTCGATGGCGCTGTCGATGAGCTTACGCCGGCGCTTGCTCAGATGGAGCCGCTGCTTAAGTCGAGCAAGACGGCAGTTGATGCCCTTACCTCCAATCTCGTAGAGGTCGAAGCCGTGGTTCGCGACATTTCCGAGGTTACGGGCAGCATGGCCGAGGCCAGCAATGCTGTGTCGAGCGTGACCGACTCTGCTGCCGGTGCTGTGCAGAAGCTCTTCAATAAGGTGAAGGCTCCTGCAGCCGATGCCGATCGCAAGCTCGCCGCTGCCGCTGCGGAGGCCGAGCAGCCTACCGAGCGCGTCCTAATTGGCGAGGACGAGGCCGCCGATGGCGCGGATGTGGCTCAAAATTCTGTAGCCAAGCCGGCTCAGTATTACACCTATAAGCCCGCCGAAACCTCTGAGGAGTCCTGCGATGAGTAGCGAAGCAACCTGCCCTATCACGCTGACCGTTGCCGGTGACCCGCGTCTCGCTCGCCTTGTGCGCATGACGGCAGCCAACGTTGGTGCCCTGTGCTCTATGTCTGTCGATCGCATCGAGGACATCCGCATGGCTGCCGAGGAGGCTTTCATCTTTGGTTGTACCGCGGTTGACTGCGATGACATCACCATCAAATTCGATGTCGATGAGACACACGTTGGCATGACTATTACCTTTGGCGATCAGGTTACGGTCGATGAAGACGACCAGGCTGCGGTGTATGCCGAGCTCATCCTCGCGAGCGTGTGCGACTCCTACGAAAAGACTGCGGCGCCCCTTACGCTTTCCCTCGACCTCAAGGCGGATATCTAACATGACCGAACGTTCCCGGAGCGGCAAGACCGCTTGGGACAAGGAGAAAACCCGCGAGCTGTTTCGTCGTTACAAGGAGACCGGTGATCCGGATGCCCGCGAGCAGCTCGTCATGTCCCATATGAATCTGGTAAGGTTTCTTGCCAACAAATTTAAGAATCGCGGCGAGCCGCTCGACGACCTCATGCAGGTCGGCTATCTGGGCTTGCTCAAGGCTATCGACCGCTTTGATCCCGAGCGCGGGCTCGAGTTCACCACGTTTGCCACGCCTACCATCTTGGGCGAGATCAAGCGTCACTTCCGCGACAAGGGCTGGAGCGTGCGCGTACCGCGTCGTCTGCAGGAGCTCTCGGCTAAGGTCAACCAAGCTACTGACAAACTTACCAACGAGCTGCAGCGTTCGCCCAAGGTTGAGGAGATCGCTGAGTATCTAGATGTGACGGTCGATGAGGTCCTCGAGGCTATGGAATCGTCTTCGGCCTATACCTCGGTGCCCATCGAGGCTCCTGGTGCGTCCGATTCCGACGATGCCCCCTCGATTCTCGACCGTTACGCCGACGACGACAACGAGCTCAACTTTACCGATGACCGCCTAGTGATCGAGGAAGCCATCCGTGATTTCTCGCCGCGCGAGCGCGAGGTGATCGAGCTGCGCTTTGTGAAGGGCATGACCCAGATCGAGATCGCCAAGAAGCTGGGTATTTCTCAGGTGCAGGTTTCGCGTCTGCTGCGCCGCACGCTTAAGAAGATTCAGGACAAGATCGACCCCGACGGAGTGATGATTCGTTCATGAGTGAGCACTCCCAACAAACCGATCGCGTGCTGCGCGACACCCGCATTCTGACGCTGCGCATTTGGACTGTTGTCGGCTGCATTGTTATTGCTGCTGTCATCTTTAACCTTATGGGCATCCTGGCACCGGTTATTGAGTTTCTTGCCGTCGGCTCCATCATTGCTTTTGTGATGTCCCCGATCACTAACTGGCTCGAGCACCATGGCGTGAATCGCGGCATCGGTTCGCTTATCGCGCTTATTGTTGTTGTTGCTGTGCTCGTCGGTGTCATTTGCATCTTGTCGCCGATTCTCTTTGGTCAGATCATGGAAGTCCTGAGCCGCCTGCCCGAGCAGCTTCGTGTTGCGGGTGGCGACCTCAACGAGATGATCTCGCATGCCAAGACGCTCAACAACACGCCGCTCAAGGAGTATCTGGACGATAATCTTTCGTCGCTGGTTGCCGTGGCATCGAAGTATGTGTCTCAGATTGCTGCTGAGCTTGGCCGCGGTGTGTTCCCGCTCATCACCAATACGGCCTCGCAGTTGTTCGTGATCTTCCTTGGTCTGGTGCTTGCCTACTGGATGGCCTGCGACTACCCTCGCATGCATCACGAGATTTGCACCATCATCGGTCAGGAGAAGGAGACCTCGTACCGCTTTATGGTCGCCATCCTTTCTCGCTCTGTCGGCGGCTACATGCGCGGTATGGTCGTGACGTCCATCTGCGGTGGTTTCCTCGCCTTTATCGGTTTTATGATCATCGGCCATCCGTATGCGGCGCTCATGGCTATCTTTACCGGCATCATGCATTTGGTTCCGGTCGTCGGTCCTTGGGTGAGCGCAGCAATCGCCACAGTGCTTGGTTTCATGTTCAGCCCCATGTTGGCGTTATGGACGCTTATCGTGACGATGGTCGCGCAAAACGTCACCGATAACGTGATTTCGCCTAAGGTTATGCAGAGCTCGGTGCAGGTGCATCCCATCATGAGCCTCACGGCGCTCGTTATTGGCTCGGCACTCATGGGCCCCATCGGCATGATTATTGCCATCCCGCTTTGTGCGGCCCTCAAAGGTATCTTCGTGTACTACTTCGAGAATGAGACCGGCCGCCAGCTTGTGGCCTATGACGGCGCCGTGTTTAAGGGCACACCGTACCGCGATGCCGATGGCAACCCGGTCGCCGCCTACGACGCGCTCGGCGACGATACCTTCATTTACGAGTCCGAGCTCATCGGCAACGAGACTGCGCCCGAGGCCCAAGCGATGCCTAAGCCCGAGTTCGATAATCCCTGGATCAAGCTCTCGGGTTTGCAACCCGATGCCACGGGCTTCTTCAAGAATCCCTTCGCCAAGGACGATGACTCCAACTCGGACGACGATACCAAAACCGGCATCGATGGCTCCATGGACGATTCGGATTCTAAATAGGTCCTATTAACGTTTCTTGAAGTTGTAAATGACAATAAACGCGAGCAAAGCGGTTGATAAGGGGCCGGCTACATAGAAAAAGAGAACGTCAATTGCGCGTAGAGTGTAATAAGCCTTATCGCCGGACATTACTGCATACAATACGTAGCCAAATGCTGGTTGGTTTGCGTACCAGCAGGAGAAGGCCAAGAGCGCTAAAAGTGCTAGTACCAGAAGTGCATTCAGGACAAATCGTTTACTTTTCATCGATCGCTCCTTCCGGGTGACTCTTATATGTAATTCTACAGCAGTCCTTTTTCAAAGGATCGCACAGTACTGAATAACGTGCACTTTCGCTGGAGGGTCGCTGTTTGGCGACCCTCTTTTTTGCGTAGGCGCGGTGGGATGGTAATATCGTTACGTTTGAACTGTTTCGATGTGAAACCGAGGAGATTCCCTCTATGAGTGCTGACTACCCGTCAATGACTACGGCCGAGATCCGCTCTAAGTTCCTCAACTTCTTTGAGGAGCGCGGTCTTAAGCTCTATCCTTCTTCGTCCCTCGTCCCCGATGATCCCTCGCTGCTGCTTGCCAACGCCGGCATGAACCAGTTTAAGGAGTACTATCAGGGCAAGAAGACCATGAAGGAGATCGGCGCGATCTCCTGCCAGAAGTGCGTCCGCACCAACGACATCGATTGCATCGGCGAGGACGGCCGTCACCTGTCGTTCTTCGAGATGCTCGGCGATTTCTCTTTTGGCGGCGTTTCCAAGGAGCAGGCTTGCGCCTGGGCCTTTGAGCTCATCACCAAGGAGTTCAAGCTGCCGCTCGACCGCCTGTACTTTACCGTCTTTACCGAGGACGACGAGACCCACGACGTGTGGCGTTCTCTGGGCGTTGCCGAGGACCACATCTCCCGCCCTGTCTCTTATACACATCTCCGAGCCCACGAGACTAGCGCTC
>URNK01000052.1 GCA_900549195.1 uncultured Collinsella sp. | reverse complement strand
CCATCGACGTGAGTCAGATTGCCGACATCGTGTCCGTGACCTCTGGCGTGCCGGTGTCCTCGCTCACCGAGAGCGAGAGCCGCCGCCTGCTG
Source organism: uncultured Collinsella sp. (assembly GCA_900549195.1). Taxonomy (GTDB): domain Bacteria; phylum Actinomycetota; class Coriobacteriia; order Coriobacteriales; family Coriobacteriaceae; genus Collinsella. Next base: position 10,132 of record URNK01000052.1, on the reverse strand, counting down.
CAGGCCGAAAGCGTGCTCAAGACGCGCATCATCGGTCAGGACGAGGCCGTCGAGGCCGTCGCCAAGGCCGTGCGCCGCAGCCGCTCGCCGCTCAAGGACCCGCGTCGTCCCGGTGGTAGCTTTATCTTCCTTGGTCCCACCGGCACAGGCAAGACCGAGCTCGCCAAGACGCTCGCCGAGTACCTCTTTGGCAGTAAGGACGCGCTCATCAGCTTCGACATGTCGGAGTTCGGCAGCGAGTTCGAGGTCTCCAAGCTTATCGGTAGCCCTCCGGGTTACGTGGGCCACGACGAGGGCGGTCAGCTTACCAAGGCCGTTCGTCGTCACCCGTACTCGGTCGTGCTGTTCGACGAGATCGAGAAGGCGCACCCCGACATCTTCAACATTTTGTTGCAGGTGCTGGAGGAGGGTCGCCTGACTGATAGCCAGGGCAAGACGGTCGACTTCCGCAATACCGTGATCATCATGACGTCCAACGTGGGCGCCCGCGAGATCGCGCAGGATGCGAGCGTTGGCTTTGGCACCACCGGCGAGCAGGGCCTCACCTCGAGTGAGATCAAGGGCCGTGCGATGGGCGAGCTCAAGCGCCTGTTCCGCCCCGAGCTGCTCAACCGTATCGACGACATTGTGGTGTTCCAGAAGCTCTCGGGCGAGAACCTGACCAAGATCGCGCACCTGCTGGTGGACGACCTGCGTCAGCGCCTGATTGCCAACGGCATGAACATCAAGCTCACCGATGCGGCCTATGACAAGATCGTGGCCGAGGGCACCGACCTCACCAACGGCGCGCGTCCGCTGCGCCGTGCTATCCAAAAGCTCATCGAGGATCCGCTGTCCGAGGAACTGCTGGCTGGCGAGTGGGGCGAGGGCGATACCGTCCTGTGCGACGTGGCCGATGGCAAGTTTGTCTTTAGCCACGGCACGGGCGAGATCCCGGCACCGCGTCCGGTGGGCACGCTCGGTGGCGATACCGCCCCGGCGGCACCGCACACCGGCAACGCCGCGCCCGTGAGCGGCGGCGTGACCTCGGGCCCCGGCGGCATGATGCAAGCCGGTTCCGGCGCGCTGTAGGGCGTGGCGACAATTTGATACTCGCAATCGAGGCGCTCCGGAAAGGGCGCCTCGATTTGTAGAGCTGCGGAAGTTGTGACCGTTACGCTATACGGTCCACCGTTAGCCGATGATGCGAGGGCGCTCGGCGTTTTCGACTGGTTTATGCACGCAAAGTCTGGGAATATACAAGTCGCACGTCTTACTGTCTAACCAGTTGCGCCAAGGAGGCACCATGGACTACAAGATTACCGGCTACGAGCCCGCCCAGCTGTTCCATTTCTTTGAGGAGGTCAGCGCGATCCCCCGTGGGTCTGGCAACGAGAAAGGCATCAGCGATTTCCTGGTCGCGTTTGCCAAGGAGCGCGGTCTCGATGTGTATCAGGACGAGGTCTACAACGTCATCATTCGCAAGCCCGCATCTGCCGGCGCCGAGAATGCCCCGACCGTAATGCTGCAGGGCCACATCGATATGGTGTGCGACAAGTTGGGCTCCGTTGAGCACGACTTTACGACTGATGGTATCGACCTGGTCGTCAAGGACGGCGTCCTCACCGCTAACGGCACCACTCTGGGCGCCGACAACGGTATTGCCGTCGCTCTGATGCTCACTGTTCTCGATGACGATTCGATCGTTCACCCCGCCCTCGAGTGCGTATTCACCACCGACGAGGAGACTGGCCTGGTCGGCGCCGAGACGCTCGACAAGTCCCAGATTAGCGCCCGCACCATGATTAACCTTGACTCCGAGGAAGAGGGCGTTGCTACCGTCAGCTGCGCCGGCGGTGTCGTCGTTACCTACACCTGCCCGATCGCGCGCGAGCACAAGACCGGTAGCACCCTCACGCTCGACATCTCCGGCCTGCTGGGCGGCCACTCCGGCAGCGATATCAACCTGGAGCGCGGCAACGGCAACCTCATCATGGCCCGCATCATCGACCGCCTGATGGTCGCTGGCGAGCCCGCCATCGTTAGCTTTAACGGCGGCACCAAGGACAACGCCATCAACCGTGAGTGCAAGGCTGTTCTGGTCTACGCCGACCACGCTGCCGCCGAGGCCGCGGCCCAGATCGCAAAGGGCATCATCGCCGACGTTACTGCCGAGCTCGAGGTCTTCGACCCCGGCTTTACCTGCACCGTCGAGATTGCCGACGACGCCGAGGTCGAGGCCATGGACCAGAAGTCCGCGCTTGCCCTCATCCGCGCCCTGCGTCTTGCCCCCAACGGCGTGATTCGCCGCAACGTCGCCACCGACGGCTCCGTCGAGGTTTCCTCCAACATCGGTGTGGTTGCCACTTCTGACGACGAGGTCAAGATCATGCTGTCCCCGCGCTCCTCGATCACCTCGCTGCAGAACGAGTTCAAGGACCGTCTGCAGACGCTGGCCGATGTCCTGGGCTTCGACGCCAAGTTTGAGTTTGAGTATCCCGGCTGGAGCTATGCCGAGCATTCGCCGGTCCGCGAAGTCTTTGTCGAGAGCTATCGAGAGCTCTTTGGCTCCGAGCTGCGCATCGAGTCCATTCACGCCGGCCTTGAGTGCGGCCTGTTTGCCGAGGCCCTGCACGGCCTGGACGCCATCGCCGTGGGTCCGACGCTCTCCGATGTCCACACCCCGGACGAGAGCATGGAGCTCGCTTCTGCCGAGCGCTTCTACGAGCTGCTCATCGACGTCCTCAAGCGCCTTGCCGCGTAAAGGTTGCGCTAGCAGCAGTCCGAGTCACGTGCTAGCGGATTGCAAATGACATTACGAGAGGGGCATTCGAGCGTTTGCGACGGGTGCCCCCCCTCTTTTGTTTGATAATTGCGAAATTACGGTCACCTAGTCCATTTCTGCCCTGATGAGGTCGAGGGTGCGCTGGCAGTTTTCGCGGACGGGGCCGAGCATATGCTCGCGCAGGTCCGCCATGCCGGGCAGGTCGGCGTATTCGTCCATGACCTCTTCCATGCAAATGGGTACCTCGTAGGCGAGGTCCATCATGGTCGCAAAGCAAAACTTCTCGGATAGCCCGGCATCGGTAAGCGCCGCCTCCAGCGCGGGATCGCCCATGCCGTGGTATCGACGGATAGCGCCTGGACCGATTCGCCCCACACGATTTTCGCCGCCAACGCTCATGGCGAGGCGCGCCCGGCGGCGCATGCGCTCATACGCCAAACCCGACGCGACATCGTACATTCGAGCCATCATGGCTGTGCCGTCGTTTCCAAGGAGCAGGGAATAGTTTTTCGCGTGCGCATCCGGTGCGCCGATAATGGCGTTGAAGAACAGTATCTGCGTAAACAGATACAGGTTAAGTTGATGGTGGCTCGTATTTACGAGGAGCTCTTGAATGTCGCGTGTGGTCGGGCCGCCGTCTGCCGTGTACTTTTGGGCGGGCATCACCCCAAGTGCCTGACAGAGGTCTTCTTGATGTAGACGCCTGATTGTCCCGTCTTTGACTTTCATGCGGTCATAGCGCTCAACAATGAGGGCGGGTTCGTCCTCAAACATACGATATTCGACGTTTGCCGTTGCGATGCCGGCGCGCTGGGCGCTTTTCATGCAGACAAACTCATTGAGAGCCTCGAGTTTAAATCCGATAACGCCATTTTTGAAAATATGCGTCGTGGGCGAGGAGCCCATGCATTCGCACCAGCGGTCGTTTATGAACGCGAGCGCGAACTTGCCCTGGTTGCCTCCAAGTGACCAACTTTCATCTAGACCCATCCACGATGCATCGCGGTCATCTCTGATCGACTTGAGACGAAGAGCAATTTCGTGGTCGTCTATAGGGCGGTATTCGCCAGCGCGATGCAGGACGGCGTCGGCATCTTCTTCGGCACAAAACTGCACTCCGCCCGGACAGTCGAGTCCGATATGGCTGAGCAACGCAACGGGATTGTTGGGCCTAACGTCGAATTCGGCGGCAATCGCTTTTCGTTGGTCCTCGCTGTCGGGTAGAAGGCCAAACAGGTACGGATTCATGACCTGTTGTCCGTATGTGCGATTCGATACGGGTATGTTGGTCGATAGGGCTGGCCCGTCATAGTCATGATCGTAGGTAAAGCTGATAAGACCGTTCTCATCTTGCGCGAGCGTTCCAGCAGGCACGCCGCAAATAATGGTCCGAAGTGATGTTCTGGCCATTGGCTATTTCCCTTCGGGCATGGTTTGGCTAGATGCGTTTGCGGCAATCGAGACTCCGAGATTGGACATGGCGAAATCGGCGAAGGCCCTGTCGTAGAGCTCGGACGTAAGGGGGGTATCTGCAAGAGCCGGAATGGTTGTGCTGCGACGGTTGCGATGATGAAGACGTTGAGCGTGATGGCGTCTGGAGGTGCTGCAAGGTTGATCAGCATGCGGGGCGTCGACTGGGTGCTCATTTTTCGTTTCGCTTATATCCCCTTGTGCTGCGAGCGCCAGTTCAAGAGCGTCGAAAATCGCCAGCAGCTTGTCGAGTCGAATGCCGGTGGCGTCTCCTAGCTCGAGCGATGCAAGCAGGCGCTCCGAAACACCGGCCTTTTTGGCGAGGGTGGCACGGGTGAGACCCTGAGTCTCGCGTGCCTGGCGCACGTAGATGCCAGCTTGGCGTGGTGTGGTGATGGGAAGGGTATCCACGGCTATCTCCTAACGTGCAGGCTTTTGCATCCTAGTATGACATGCAAAAGTCTGCATGAAAAGGCCTCATGCAAAACTCTGCATGAGGCCTTATACGGACGTTTAGTTTTGAAGGGTGTTTTACAGCACTAAAATCCCTAGGTGCTCCAGCAAAATCTTGAGGCCGATGAGGATGAGCACAACGCCGCCCACGATGGTGGCGGGCTTTTCGTAGCGCGCGCCAAAGATGCGGCCAATCGCCACGCCGGCAACGGAGAAGATGAAGGTCGTGATGCCTATGAGCGACACGGCGGGAACGATGTCGACGGAAAGCGCGGCGAACGAGATGCCCACGGCCAGGGCGTCAATCGAGGTGGCGATGGCGAGGATCAGGTACTCGCCCAGGTCAATCTTTTCGGCATCCTTGCCGTCGCCTTCATCCTCGTCTTCGGTAAAGGCCTCCCACAACATTTTGCCGCCGATAAAGGCGAGCAGGATAAAGGCGATCCAATGGTCGATGGGTCCGATGATGCCCATGAATTGACTGCCGAGCGCCCATCCGATTACGGGCATGCCGGCCTGAAAGCCGCCAAAGAACAAGCCGAGCACCACGGCAACTTTAAGGTTGATCTTCTTCATGCCAAGGCCCTTGCAGATGGAAACGGCAAAGGCGTCCATCGAAAGGCCAACGGCGAGCAATACGAGCTCTGCGAGTCCCATAGTCTGGCTCCCTCTCTGCGGGCGGGCCCGCGTGTACCTCTTGGGGGAGTAACAAAAAAGACCCGTGGCGTACGCGTTGCGCGCACAGCCACGAGTCTCGTTCATTAAGGCAAGCCAGGCCGCATCGGCCAGTGTGTTGACTTGCCGCGCCACCGGAGGCGAACCCGATCACGCGACTACTCCCTCATTTATGCGAATCCCGATGCTACCACATAAGCAGCTCATTTGGATTGGGGCTCTCAGCTGTGTTCGCTCATTCTGTAAGCATCGGATTTTGCGGGCGTCACAGGGGCAAACCGTGAGAAACTTATTGACGTTTATGGAGCGTATACGATGGGAGCGATGCCTTGGATAAGAACGAGCTGCAAAAGCGTATGGAACAGGCCATTCGCCTGACGGCACCTGGCCAGCCGATCCGCACCGCCCTCGACATGATCATTGCTGGTCACCTGGGCGCCCTTATCTGTGTCGGCGACACCGAAAACGTGCTCGCCGCCGGTAACGACGGCTTCCCGCTCAACATTTCGTTTACCTCGAACCGCCTGTTCGAGCTTTCCAAGATGGACGGCGCCATCGTTATCGATGGCGACCTCACCCAGATCCTGCGCGCCAACTTCCACCTCAATCCCGATCCCTCGCTCGCCACGAGTGAGACGGGCATGCGTCACCGTACTGCCGCTCGCATGTCGGTGCTCACCGATGCCATCGTGATCTCGGTTTCGGCTCGCCGTGCCGTCGTTAACGTGTACGTTCACGGCAAGAGCTACGAGATTCAGCCCGTCACCACCATCATGAGCTCGGTCAACCAGCTCGTCGCCACGCTTCAGACCACCCGTCAGTCGCTCGATCGCTCCTTGCTGCGCCTGACGGCCCTTGAGCTCGACGACTACGTTACGCTCGCCGACATCACCGGCATCTTCTCGAGTTTCGAGATCATGCAACAGGCAAAGACCGAGCTTAAGGATTGCATCGTCAAGCTGGGTAACCAGGGCAAGCTCGTGCAGATGCAGCTCGAGCAGCTCGCGGGCTCCAGCATGGATACCGAATACGACCTGATGATCCGCGACTACGCAAGCGATTCCTCCGAGGCAAACGCCGAGAAGATTCGCGCCGAGCTCGCTCGCATGACGCCTAAGGACCTGTCCGACCCGCAGCATGTGGCGGCGGTTCTGGGTTACGACGACCTGGACGAGGACTCCGTCATGACACCGCTGGGCCTGCGCACGCTTTCGCGCGTGTCCGTCGTGCGCGACGGCGTGGCCGAGAAGATCGTCGACGAGTATGGCTCGCTGCAGGAGCTCATGGACGACATCAGCGAGGATCCGGAGCGCTTGGGCGACTTTGGCGTCAACAACCCTGCCATTCTTGCGGACTCGCTGTACCGCATGAAGGGCACCAAACAGGGGAACGCATAATGGCGCCCGTATGCGCCGTGGTCGTTGCCGGCGGCAGCGGCCAGCGCTTTGGAAATCCCGGCGGCAAGCAGCTCGTTAACGTGGCGGGCCGTCCGCTCATGAGCTGGTCCATCCGCGCGTTCGATCGTAGCGACAAGGTCGGCCATATCGTCGTGGTTTGCCCTGCCGAGCGCCGTGCCGAGATGCGCCGCTTGGCTATCGACCCGTTTGACTATGACACGCCCATCAGCTTTGCCGATGCCGGCGATACTCGTCAGGATTCCACCCGCGCCGGCGTGCACGCGGTGCCGGCGGGTTTCGAATATGTCGCTATCCACGACGGCGCCCGTCCGCTCATTACGACCGAGGCCATCGACCACGCTATCGACGTGCTCGTGAGCGACCGCTCGCTCGACGGTGTCGTGTGCGGCCAGCCCGCGATCGACACGCTCAAGATCGTCGATGGCGACAATATCGTCGAGACGCCGCCGCGTGAGCTCTACTGGGCAGCGCAGACGCCGCAGATCTTTAGCGTCGATGCTATGAAGCGCGCCCATGCTGCAGCCATTGCCGAGGGCTTTATCGGCACCGATGATTCGTCGCTGGTCGAGCGCATGGGTGGGCGCGTCCGCTGCGTCCAGAGCCCGCGCGATAACCTTAAGGTGACGGTGCCCGAGGACCTGCGTCCCGTAACCGCGATTCTGCTTGGCCTCATGGCCGAGGGAGAGGACCTTCCCCATGTTCAGTAACCTGCGCATTGGCCATGGCTACGACGTCCACCGTCTGGTGGAGGGGCGTCGATGTATCATCGGCGGTGTCGACATTCCCTACGAGCGCGGCCTGCTGGGCCACTCGGATGCCGATGTGCTCGCGCACGCCTTGGCCGACGCCATTCTGGGCGCCTGCCGCGGGGGAGACATCGGCAAGCTATTCCCCGATACCGACCCCGCCTATGAGGGTGCCGATTCGATGGTGCTGCTCGCTCGCGTGATGGACTATGCGCGCGAGCTGGGCTTTGAGTTTGTCGATGCCGATTGCACCATTGCCTGCCAGCAGCCTAAGATCACCCCACACCGCGATGCCATGCGTGCCAACCTTGCCCATGCCTTGGGCGTTGACGTCGAAAACGTGGGCGTCGCCGCCACTACGACCGAAAAGCTCGGTTGGGAAGGCCAGGGCGAGGGAATCGGCGCCTGGGCCGTCTGCCTGCTACAGAAAACCGTTAAGGAGTAACGAATGCGTATCTACAACAGCGCTACCCATAAAAAGGAAGAGTTCCAGCCCATCGAGTCCGGCAAGGTCCGCATGTACGTGTGCGGCCCCACGGTCTACGACAACATCCACATCGGCAACGCCCGTACGTTCATCAGCTTTGACGTGATTCGCCGCTGGCTCATCGCGAGCGGTTACGAGGTCACGTTCGCCCAGAACCTCACCGATGTCGACGACAAGATCATCAAGCGCGCCAACGAGCAGGGCCGTACGGCCGCCGAGGTCGCGACGGAGTTCTCCGACAAGTTCATCGGCGTCATGCGCGCCGCCAACGTGCTCGATCCCGATGTGCGCCCCCGCGCCACCAAGGAGATCGGCCCCATGATCGCCATGATCAAGACGCTCATCGAGCAGGGCCATGCTTACGCCGCCGATAACGGCGATGTGTACTTTGCCGTGCGCAGCGATCCCAACTATGGCCAGGTCTCGGGCCGCAACATCGACGACCTTATGGTTGGCGCACGCATCGAGGAGAACGAGGACAAGAACGACCCGCTCGACTTTGCCCTGTGGAAGGCCGCCAAGCCCGGCGAGCCCAGCTGGCCGAGCCCCTGGGGCGAGGGCCGTCCCGGTTGGCACACCGAGTGCGCCGCCATGGTGCATCGCTACCTGGGCACTCCGATCGACATCCACGGCGGCGGCTCCGACCTTGCCTTCCCGCATCACGAGAACGAGTGCGCTCAGGCCACCTGCGCCTGGCACCAGGGCTTCTCCAACACCTGGATGCACACGGGCATGCTGCTGGTAGACGGCGAGAAGATGTCCAAGTCGCTCGGCAACTTCTTTACGCTGGCCGAGGTCCTCGAGCAGCACTCCGCCGCCGCCCTGCGCCTGCTGATGCTGCAGACGAGCTATCGCTCGCCGCTCGACTTTTCTTGGGAGCGCCTGGAGGGTGCCGAGAACTCGCTCACGCGTATCGCCGGTACGGTCGAGAACCTGCGCTGGGCCGCGAACCATGCGACGGCCGATGCCGATGAGGCAGCATCCGAGGCGTTTGCCGCCAAGGCCGCCGAGACCCGTGCCACCTTTAAGGAGTGCATGGACGACGACTTTAACACCGCCGGTGCCATGGGTGCTGTCTTTGGCTTTGTGACCGAGTGCAACCAGTACCTGGAGCAGGCGGGCGATGCTGCCGACAAGGCCGCAGTCCTGGCTGCCGCCGATACGCTGGCCGAGCTGCTCGATACGTTTGGCGTTGAGCTTCCCGAGCCCAAGGTCGAGCTGCCGCTGGGTCTGCTGGGCGTTGCCGCCGGTCTGGTTGCCTATACGGGCGACGACGTGGACGAGGCTGCCGCCAAGATTCTCGAGGCCCGCGCCGAGGCCCGTGCCGCCAAGAACTGGGATCTGGCCGACGCCATCCGCGACCAGCTCAAGGACCTGGGCCTCACCATTGAGGATACGGCCGCGGGCACTCGTATTAAGAGTCTCTAGTATTTGTCGACCGTTCGAGGTGCGGCAGATTGCCTTGAAAGAGGAGGGCATAGACCTGGTGGTCATGCCCGACGATTGAAAGGCAAGGTGCCGTGGCTCGGACGGTCGATTCTTGTTCGTTATCTATTTAAGGAGGCCGTCCTATGGCCGACAATCGCAAGCGTGCGCCTCGTGGCGGCAAGCAGGCTGCTTCTGGCTCGCGTCCGATTCGCCGCAATGATCGCGCTGCCGCTCCCAAGGGCCAGCGCGATCGCACCCAGGCCGCACGTCCGCAGCGCGATCGCAACCGCGACGCTGTCCAGGCTCCCAAGGGCGAGTTTATCGAAGGTCGTCGTGCTGCCGCCGAGGCGCTACGCACTGGTTTTCCCATCAAGTGCGCGCTCATTGCCGAGGGCGGGGAGCGCGATGCCGCCTTGTCGCGCCTGGTCGATGACCTCAACGCCGCGGGCGTCCGCATTAAGTTCGTTCCACGCGCGCAGCTCGATGCGCTGTCGAGCCATGGCGCTCACCAGGGCATTGCGCTCGAGGTTGGCAACTTCCCCTATGCCGATGTCGCCGACATCCTCGACCGCGCGGGCGACGGTCCGGCGCTCGTCATCGTGCTCGACCATGTGACCGACGATGGCAACTTTGGTGCGATCGTGCGCTCTGCCGAGGTCGTGGGCGCGGCAGGCGCCATCATTGCCAACAA
>URNK01000051.1 GCA_900549195.1 uncultured Collinsella sp. | reverse complement strand
TTCTCACCCTCGATGCCCGCCTCTTCAAACTTGGCGTAGCTGTCAAGCAGCTTGAGCGTCGTGGGCAGGTAGTAATTGAGGAACGTCGCGGCCTGCTGCTGCTTTTCGGGATGCTCCTCGACCTCGCGGAAAATTTTGCCCGCGACGGTCTCGAGGTGGTCGATCTTCTCGCTCAGCACGGCGTCGGCGATGCGGTCGGGACCAATCTCGGCCGGGTCATCGTAGTGCACGGGTATGCCGGTCTTGAGGCCCGGCCCCACGGTGAGCACGCGCCCCGTGCAGGTACGGGAAAGTGCCGCCTTCCACGGGCGCTCGAGCGCCGGGACCACGCAGCTCAGCACGGCCGCGGCGGGTACGAGCACACCCGGCATGCCCGCATCGGCCGCCAGTGCGGCCATGACCTGCACGAGACGCATGCGCGCCTCGTCTGCTGTGATGCTCGACGGCGTGGTGATCTCGCACGTCGCAAGCGGACATTCCTGCGCCGCGGCCGAATCCTCGGCAAACAGGCCAAAGCGAATGAACGTGTTGCCCACGTCGACCGTCAATATATATGCGCACCCATTAAGCATCGTCGGCGCTCCTTTCGTCTGCCCAGCAGTATATCGCCTACCCGAACCAGCCATCCCAGGTAGTCATTTTGGGACGGGGCTATTTTAGCTACCCCAATATGTCGGTTGATATTTGCCCCAATCCCAGATAATTCGTCGACTGTCAAAGGGTAGCTAAAATAGCCCCGTCCCAAAATGACTACCTTGCCGCTATACTGGTGCGCGGTCGTTTGCGAGCTCACGCGGCGGCCCTTGGTAACCCGACTTCCCGCGCCGTATCCGTAGCGGCGCTCCCGGGGGAAGCGGATATACGCAAAGGAGTTCTATATGAGCAATCCCTCGAACCGCACCTCGATGCGCGGTCAACTCACGCTGCGCGGCGTCGTCATCGGCGTCCTTGGCTGCGTGATCATCACGGCGAGCTCGGCCTACACGGCCCTCAAGATGGGCGCACTCCCCTGGCCGATCATTTTCGCTGCCGTCATTTCGCTGTTCTTCCTGAAGCTCATGGGCAACGCCAGCCTCAACGAGGCCAACGTTACCCACACCATCATGTCCGCGGGCGCCATGGTCGCCGGCGGCCTGGCGTTTACCATCCCGGGCGCCTGGATGCTGGGCTATGCCGACCAGATCAGCTGGCTCGACATGTTTATCGTCGCACTCGCCGGCACTATCCTGGGCCTGCTGGCCACGGCACTCATCCACCGTCACTTTATCGTGGACGCCGCGCTGGAGTTCCCCACCGGCAACGCTGCAGCTCAGACCCTGCGCGCGACCGAGGCCGGCGGCAAGACCGGCAAGCAGCTCTTTGGCTCCATGGCCATCGCAGGCATCTACAGCGTGCTTCGCGACGCTCTGGGCGTGGTGCCCAGCATGCTGTGCTCGCTCAACATCCCCGGCGTGACCTTTGCCATCTACAACTCGCCCATGTTGCTGTCCATCGGCTTCCTCGTGGGCTTCGCCCCCGTCGCCTTCTGGTTTGCCGGCGCGCTGCTGGGCAACTTTGGCATCATCGTCGGCGGCACCGCTGCCGGTCTGTTTGACGTTATGACCGCACAAGGCATTGTTAAGTCCCTGGGTATGGGCCTCATGATGGGCTTTGGCGTCGCCGTCGTCCTTAAGGACATTTTGCCGCAGGTCGCCGGCATCGTCCGCGGCCTCGCCGCCGACAGCTCCACCGACACCGACGAGCAGTCGCTCATCTCGGGCTCCCTTAAGCTCGACGCCGGTATCATCGGCCTGGGCGCTGCCGCCATCGCCGTGATCATCGCCATCGTGCTCGACCTTGGCCCCGTTCCGGCCGTCATCGTCACGCTGTTCACCTTTGTCACCACCATCATGAGCGCGCAGAGCTGCGGCCAGACGGGCATCGACCCCATGGAGATCTTCGGCCTCATCGTCATGCTCATCGTTGCCGCCTTCGCGCAGCTCGCTCAGGTCAAACTGTTCTTTATCGCCGGCATCGTAGCCGTGGCGTGCGGCCTTGCGGGCGACGTCATGAACGACTTTAAGGCTGGCGCCGTGCTGGGCACCAACCCGCGCGCACAGTGGGTTGGCCAGGCCATCGGCGGCATCGTGGGCGCCCTGGTCGCTGCCGCCGTCATGGTCGCGCTCGTCACCGCCTATGGTCCGGACGCCTTCGGTCCCGACAAGAGCTTTGTGGCCGCACAGGCAAGCGTGGTCGCCACCATGGTCTCGGGCATCCCGAGCGTACCGTGGTTCGCAGGCGGCTTTATCGCCGGTATCGTCATGTACTGGCTCGGCATTCCGGCCATGATGATCGGCCTGGGCGTGTACCTGCCGTTCTACATGTCGCTCACGGCCTTCCTGGGCTCCTGCGTTAAGCTCGCCTACGACAAGTGGGCCGCTCACCGCGACGCCGAGGCCGGTCTTTCGGACGAGGAGAAGGCCGCCAAGGACGCCGCCTTCCAGGAGCAGGGCCTGGTTGTCGCCAGCGGCCTGCTGGGCGGCGAGTCTATCGTCGGCGTTATCCTGGCGTTTGTCTCTGTTGGCCTGAGCCTGCTGGGCTAAACCCAATAACAACGCACCCGTGCAGAGCGCGGGGTCGGAGACCATCCGGCCCCGCGCTCTTTTGTCTATTTGACTCTTATGATCCTCACGGCGTTTTTAGTCATGCCGATTGGCCTGACTTCCAGGTCAACAAACCCTGTCTGACACCTCGCTCAACGCGGTGTAGAGTAAAGACGACGGGCGGGATACGCGGCACGTGCCAGAACGAGGTGGATATGGAACTCGATAAACAACAGCTCAAGCGACTGCGCGAGCGCCATCATCGGCGCCATGGCATCCGCCCCGCCCACAGCGAGGCCATGGAGAACGCAAGCCGCTTTCTAAAGCGGGCATTCAACATTCGCGAGGGACGCGCGCCCTATCACGTGATTCGCAAGCGCTTCGTAAACGGGGCGCGCCTGACTGGCTCACACCTATGCATCTTGATCATTGCCATGTTGATCGCGAGCATCGGCCTCGATATCGACTCGGATATCGCCATTGTAGGCGCCATGCTCATCTGTCCGCTCATGGGCTCGGTCCTTGCCATGGCATACGGCATCGCCACGCTCGACCGCGAGATCACCCTTGAGGCCGTCGCGAGCTTGGCTCTGCAGATGGCCTTTTGCCTGGTCACGTCCACGTTGTACTTTAAGCTCTCGCCCCTTGGCACCACCACGGCCGCCATCATCGACAATTCGACACCGACTGTGTGGGACCTTGCCGTCGCGCTCGCGGGCGGCTTTGCGGGTGGCCTGGGCAACTCGCGCGACCAGGAACCCGCCACGCTCATCGCCGGGGTGGCTGTGGCGACCGCGCTCATGCCGCCCCTGTGCGCGGCGGGCTATGGCATCGCCATCGCAAGCGGGTCACTGTTTCTCTCGGCGCTTTACGAGTTTGGCATCAACGTGGTCTTTATCGCACTGGCTGCCGAAGCCGTGCTGCTTCTATTGCGCGTGCCGCTCAAGCGCGACCTCAACGGCGACGGCATTGTGACTGCCGAGGAAGATGCCGAGGTCGACGAGCTATCACGCAAGGTGCGCCGCCGCATCATTGTGGGCACGGTAGTCTTTGCCATCCCCTGCATCGTTATGACGGCGGGGTCCATTGGCTCGGCGCAGGCCGGCGTGCAGGACGGGTACGGTATCACCGAGACCACACGCGAGCTTGCCGCGGTGCTGCCGAGCTTTAAGGACTACACCGTCGCCGTCGAGACCTCGGCTACCGAAGGCGAGGAGGAGGGCATCGTCGAGCGCGAGATTGTCGCCCATGTGACGACAGGCGAGGCGCTTGGGGCACACGACCGTCACGTCGCCCGCAAGCTCATCGACCTCAACGTGCCTGAACTCGATCGCGTGGAGTTTGACGTAAAGTGATGCGGAACGTGAGGTGAGACCGGCGCGAGCGCGCGCAGCCACGGGGCACAGACACAGCCAAGCGCAGCGCTACAGCTCGTACTTGTACACGCGGTAGATGTACTTTTCGGCTTCCATCTCAAAGGTAGCGATGGGTAGACCATACCGATCGTACTCGGTAAAGGTCTTTGCCTGGCCCGATGCCACGAGCATGCTGTTCGAATTGCCGACGCGCTGCGCACTGCTCACATAGCCCGAAAACGGCACGGCGATCTGGTCCTCAAGTTCGTAGGTGCGCGCCGTCTCGTCCACTGTAAAGATGCGCCCAAACGAATGCGTGCCCTTGTTGTAGTCGGTCACCACCGCGGCGCCCAGCTGGCCCCAGTCGAACTTGGGATAGCTCTCAGCCGCACCAAAGTTGTTGTCGTACAGCAGCACCTGGTAGCGACCGGTCGTTGCCATGTCAGAACTCGGCAGATACGTCACGCTGTGCTGGCCCGCGTTGAGCGAAAAATCGCCCTGGGCCTGCAGCAACTTGTCCTCAAAGCCCGAGCCGGCCCATTGCCACTCCTTTCTATTTCTGGATCCATCTTCTCACTGTTGGCGGACGAAAATGATCCGTTTTCCTCCGTCCCCGAGAGGTCATTTTTTAGTACTTGAAGAAGCCCTCGCCCGAGCTTTCGCCCAGCTTGCCTTCGTCGAGCATCTTCTTGAGGACGGACGCCATAGCCTTAAAGTTGTAGGGCATCATCATCTTTTCGAGCAACGGGCTCACCAGGCCCGGGACCTTCTGATACTGCATAACGATGTTGTAGGCCGTCTGGATACCCACGGTGTCGAATACGCGGAATGGGCCCTTGGGAGCGCCAGTGCCGCGCGTCCATGCGAGGTCGATACTCTTGGGGTCGCTGACGCCCGAGACATACAGGTCAAGGCCCGAGAGCAGCCACGGCACCAGCATGGAATTGAGCAGGTAGCCGTTCTTTTCCTTGTTGACGGGAAGCGCCAGCATGCGAATGTCGTTGGCGAAGTCGACGAGCTCGTCGAAGTAGCGCTTGTCGGTTTGGTCCTGTGCCATGACCTCGGTCATGTTGTTCTTCCAGATGGAGTTGGCAAAGTGCAGCGACAGGTACTTCTCGGGGCGACCAGTGTACTTGGCAAAGGTGCTCGGCAGCAGCGTGGAAGAGTTTGTGACGATGACGGTCTTTTGCGGGAGAACCGGGGCAATCTTCTTGTAGAAGTCGATCTTTGCCTGTGTGTCCTCGGCCATAGACTCGATGACCAAGTCGGCGTCGGCAACGGCCTTGGCGAGGTCGAGCTCCAGCTTGAGTGTGGAGTAGGCACGCTCAACGGCGGCGAGCGCCGCCTCCCTGTCGAAGGTCTGGTCGCTATCGGCGATACCGGCACACCACTCGCCCGTACCGTCCGCCATACCCTCGATTGCCGCGATGTACTCCTCGCGCACATGATCGATCTTGGGCTGGGTGCGGCCGATGCTGCCCTCGCTGCGCAGCCAAATCGTTACATCAAAGCCGCAGTAGGCAGCCTGAAAGGCAATCTGGCTTCCTAACACGCCGCCGCCGGCAACACAAACGGTCTTGTAGCTCATAGGAACAGTCCTCTCTTACGTAATTCCATAGATGTGTATTTATTCAACCGTAAGGGGACTGCACGCTGGGGGTGGGTTCTATAAACGGACGGTAATTTGCGGCGAACGGCTACATCTGTTCATTAACTCTCGATTTTGAGGGCATTTTTTGACGCTGCTGAACCGCTGTTTTCGGAAGTGCGGGGAAAAATCGGGATTCGCCGACCAGACCGGCTTTTTTTACAACAAAACCGCAGGTCGTGAGAGTCTAAAAAGGCGGTGTGCTCAGGAGGTTCGCGTTTTTTCCCGCACTTCCGAAATTCGAGTGCACAGAAGGCTGCGACAAAACGATTTACGCAACATATGTCCAGCAAAAACGGGTGGTAGCCGGTACGGCTACCACCCGTTTGTCTCATATCTAGCCCAAAGCAGGCCAGTTACTTCTTAATGCCGCGTCCCAGGCGCTCAGCGACCGACGCCACGGCACTCTCGTCGACCGAGCCGCAGCTCACGCAGCCATCGTGGGCACGCATCTGGCCGGTGACCTCGTCCATCGCGAGCGGCGCCACCTTCTCGAGCTTAAAGCCCTTGCCGGCGCGCATGTTTTCCTTGGCCACGCTGATCATGAGCTTAATGCGGTTGAGCTGGTTGACCTCGGACGCGCCGGGGTCGTAGTCCACCGCGACGATGTTGCTCTCGGGATGCTGGCGGCGCAGCTCCTTGATCACGGCCTTACCCACTACGTGGTTGGGCAGGCACGCGAAGGGCTGCGTGCAGATGATGTTGGGCGCACCGTGGTCGATCAGGTCGAGCATCTCGGCCGTGAGCAGCCAGCCTTCGCCCATGTTGTTGCACACCGAAAGCACCGTACGAGCCTTGTCCGCCATGGTGCCAATGCGCTCGGGCGCCTCGAAGCGGCGGGACTTTTCGAGCATCTCCTCCACCGGCGTGCGCATCCAGTCCACCAGCTTAATGAGCGCCTGCATGCTAGCGCGCGCCGTGGCAGAGCTTCCCAGCTCGTCTTTTTGAAGCTCGGCGTTGCTCATGGAGTACAGGAAGAAGTCGAGCAGGCCCGGTACCACGGCCTCGCAGCCCTCGCGCTCAATGACATCGACCACGTGGTTGTTGGCCGTGGGATGGAACTTGACCAGGATCTCGCCAACCACGCCCACGCGCGGCTTGGTACCCTCGCCCACAAGCGGCATGGTGTCGAACGCGCGGATGGCCTCGCGGCACAACTTGGTGTAGTTGTGCCTGTTGAACTTAGGCGCCAGCTTGCGGGCGCGCGCCATGTACTCCTCGTAGAGCGCATTGGCGGCACCGGGCGTGGCCTCGTACGGGCGGCAGCGATAGAGCATCTGCATCATCACGTCGCCAAAGAGCACCGCGTAGACTGCCTGCTTAAGCAGCGCCGGCGTAATCTTAAAGCCAGGGTTGTCCTCGCCGAGCGCCACGGCCGAAAGCGAGATCACCGGAATCTCGGGGTGACCGCTCTCGCGCAGTGCCTTGCGGATGAGCGCGATGTAGTTGGTAGCGCGGCAGCCGCCGCCGGTCTGGCTGATAACCACAGCCGTCTTGGACAGGTCGTACCGGCCGCTCTCGATGGCCTCCATAATCTGGCCCGTCACCAGGATCGACGGGTAGCAAATGTCATTGTTCACATAGCGCAGGCCGGCCTCGACGGCATCGTGGTCAGTCGAGGGCAGCAGCTCCAAGTTGTAGCCAGCACCACGGAACACCTCTTTGACCAGGTCAAAGTGGATCGGCGCCATCTGCGGGCACAGGATGGTATAGCCCTCCTCGCGCATCTGCTCGGTAAAGGGCACCTTGGGCCACGCGGTCGATGCGCTCTCACGCTGCGCCTCGAACGTGTACTTGCGGCTCGCGAACGCGGGGGCATCCGTGGAGGGCGCCACCGGCGCGGCATCGCCTTGCTCATAGGCCTCGCCCGCGGCCGTGGCATCGGCCAGGCGCTCGGCCTCCTGGTCCTTGAGCGCTGCCATGAGCGAGCGGATGCGGATGCGCGCGGCACCCAGGTTGGATACCTCGTCGATCTTGAGCACGGTGTAGATCTTGCCGCTGGCCTCCAGGATCTCCTGCACCTGATCGGTGGTCAGAGCGTCCAGGCCGCAGCCGAAAGAGTTGAGCTGGATCAGATCCAGGTCGTTGCGCATCGTCACAAAACGGGCGACGGCGTACAGGCGGCTGTGGTACATCCACTGGTCAACGACGCGAATCGGACGCTCGGGCTTCACCAGGTGTGCAAGCGAATCCTCGGTAAAGACCGCAAAGCCAAAGCTCGAGATAAGCTCGGGCAGGGCATGGTTGATCTCGGGGTCGTTATGGTAGGGACGACCGGCGAGTACGATGCCGTGGCCGCCGTGGTCCTCGACCCACTTGAGAGCCTCCTCGCCCATGGTCTGGATGTCCTCGTGGAAGCGCGCATCGGCCTCAAAAGCAGCGTTGACGGCGGCATCGACCTCGGAGCGCGTGATCTTGGGACCGCGCACGCGACCGCGACCGGCCTCAGCATCGGCCACACGGTCGACGGCGAGCACCTGGTACAGACGGCGCTTAAGCTCGGTCTTATCGTGATACGGCACAAACGGGTACAGGAACTCGATGTTCTGCTCACGAATCTCGTCGATATTGAGCGCCAGCGCCGTGGGGTAGCTCATGACGATGGGGCAGTTATAGCAGTTGCCAGCCGTCGGATCCTCCTTGCGCTCCCAGCGCACGCACGGCATCCAAATGAAGTCGACATCGCGGTCGATGAGGTTCATCACGTGGCCGTGGCTCATCTTGGCCGGATAGCACACGCTCTCGGACGGCATGGACTCGATGCCCGCCTGGTAGGTCTTCTTGCTCGACTGGTCGGACAGCTGCACGCTAAAGCCCAGGCGCGTAAAGAACGCGTGCCAGAAGGGGTAGTTCTCGTACATGTTGAGCGCACGGGGGATGCCGACGGTGCCGCGCGGGGCCTCGTCGGGGCTCAGCACCTCGCGGTTAAAGAGCAGCTCGTTTTTCTTTTTGAAGAGGTTGGGGGCCTCGGTCTTTTGCTTTTTGTGGCCGGCGCCCTTCTCGCAGCGGTTGCCGGTAATGAAGCGCCTGCCGCCGCCAAAGTCGTTGACGGTAAGCTGGCAGTTGTTAGAGCAACGGCCGCAGCGGACTTGCTTTTGCGTCACGGTAAGGTGCGCGATGTCCTCGGCAGAAAGAATGGTCGAGGTGCCGTCGGCGCCGGCGCGATCGCGGGCGAGCAGGGCCGCACCGTAGGCGCCCATGCAGCCGGCGATGTCGGGACGCACGGCATGAACGCCGGTGAGCTGCTCAAATGCGCGCAGCGTGGCATCGGACATAAAGGTGCCGCCCTGGACGATCACCTGGCTGCCGATCTCCTTGGGGTCGCGCAGCTTAATGACCTTGAACAGGGCGTTCTTGATGACGGAATAGGACAGGCCGGCCGCGATGTCGCCCACCGTGGCGCCTTCCTTTTGCGCCTGCTTGACGCGCGAGTTCATAAAGACCGTGCAGCGGCTGCCCAGGTCGACGGGAGCCTTAGCATGGATGGCGGCATCGGCGAACGCGCGCACGTCCATGTTCATAGACACGGCGAAGCTCTCGATAAAGCTGCCGCAGCCCGACGAGCAAGCCTCGTTGAGCATGATGTGCTCGATGACGCCGTCCTTGACGCGCAGACACTTCATGTCCTGGCCGCCAATGTCCAGGATAAACTCGACGCCGGGCAGGAATGCCTTGGCGCCGCGCAGGTGCGCGACGGTCTCGATCTCGCCGGAATCGGCCTTGAGGGCCTCAATGAGAAGCGCCTCGCCGTAGCCCGTGGTGGTCACGTGGCCGATGGTGCAGCCGGCGGGGATGTGGTTGTAGAAATCGGCCATGATGACCTTGGCCGTGCCCAGGATGTCGCCGTTGTTGTTGCCGTACCAGGTGTGCAGCAGCTGACCGTCCTCGCCCACGAGCGCGGCCTTCATGGTGGTGGAGCCGGCGTCGATGCCGATGAACACGCGGCCGGTGTAGCCGTCGAGCTTGCCCTTGGGGACGACTTCCTGGTCGTGGCGGGTCTTGAACTCGGCAAAGTCCTCGTCGTTGGCAAAGAGCGGATCCAGACGCTCGACCTCGGCACCCTGCGTGTCACCCAGGGCATCGATGGCCTCGATGAGCTGCGGGAACGTGCTGAGCTTGTTTGACTCGTGTGCCATGGCGGCGCCGCTCGCCACAAACAGGTGGGCGTTTTGGGGCACGATACGGTGCTCCTCGTCCAGGTTGAGCGTGAGGTAGAAGCGGTGGCGCAGCTCGGAGAGATACTGCAGCGGGCCGCCCAGGAAGGCGACGTTGCCGCGAATGGGACGGCCGCACGCCAGGCCCGAGATGGTCTGGGTCACGACGGCTTGGAAGATGGAGGCAGCCACGTCTTCGGGGCGGGCGCCCTCGTTGAGCAGCGGCTGCACGTCGGTCTTGGCAAAGACGCCGCAGCGGCTGGCGATGGGATAGATGGTGGTGGCGTTGGCCGCGAGCTCGTTGAGGCCGCTCGCGTCGGTGTGCAGCAGGGTTGCCATCTGGTCGATGAACGCGCCCGTGCCGCCGGCGCAGCTGCCGTTCATGCGGACTTCGGTGCCGTTGGTCAGGAACAGGATCTTTGCATCCTCGCCGCCCAGCTCGATCACGCAGTCCGTCCGGGGGACAAACCGCTTGACAGCCACACGGGTGGAGAAGACCTCCTGCA
>URNK01000050.1 GCA_900549195.1 uncultured Collinsella sp. | reverse complement strand
CGGTCTTTCATGCAGCAGGGGCTCTCAATGTTTTTATGTCCTGCTCATATCGTCTGTGCCGGCACCCGGGGACACTCCTTAGTCGTTGGGACGTTCTTAAACGACTGGTCATTCAAGAACGTCCCCAATGACTACCCGCAGAATGAGCGTGGCTGACAGCCGGGCGACGCTGGTCCGCGTGGCGGCGTATAATCGGCGGCAGATGACTTGGACGTTAGGAAACCATGACCGATAGCATGCAGCAGATGGCGCTCGACACGCTCGGCGCCTATTTTGGCTACACCTCGTTTCGCCCGGGGCAGGACCGCATGGTGGATGCGATTCTTGCCGGCCGCGATGCGCTCGGCGTTATGCCCACAGGCGCTGGCAAGTCCATTTGCTACCAGGTGCCCGCGCTCATGCTGCCTGGTATCACCTTTGTGGTGAGCCCGTTGCTGTCGCTTATGGAGGACCAGACCCGCGCGCTGCTCGCGGCGGGTGCGCGTCCCAGTTATCTCAACTCCAGCCTTACCCCGGCCCAGCAAAATACCGTGCTCAAGCGGGCGCGCGAGGGCCGCTACCAGCTTATGTATGTGGCGCCCGAGCGCCTGCTCGAGCCGCGCTTTCTGGCCTTTGCGCAGGAAGCTGCGGCCGAAGGCGGCATCGGCGTGCCTCTCGTGGCCATTGACGAGGCCCACTGCGTGAGCCAGTGGGGCCAGGATTTCCGTCCCGCTTACCTGCAGATTCGCGAGTTCATCGATTCCCTGCCGCGGCGCCCGATCGTGGCGGCGTTTACCGCCACGGCGACCGAGCGCGTGCGCGCCGATATCCAGCAAATGCTCGGCCTGCAAAACCCGGCGACCGTGGTGACGGGTTTTGATCGCAAGAACCTCTACTTTGGTTGCGAGGAGATGGGCGACAAGGCCAAGGCCGCCTGGGTGCGCGACTACGTGATCGCGCATTCGAGCGAGAGCGGCATCGTGTATTGCTCGACCCGCAAGACGGTCGACGCGTTGACCGCGGAGCTTGCCGAGGCGTTGGGCCCCAGCGACATTCGCGTGGGCCGTTACCATGCCGGCATGGGCAACGACGCCCGTCGCCAGAGCCAGCGTGCCTTTATCGATGATGACATTCAGGTGATGGTTGCCACCAACGCCTTTGGCATGGGCATCGACAAGCCCAACGTGCGTTACGTGATCCATAACAACGTGCCCGAGAGCATCGAGGCCTACTACCAGGAGGCGGGCCGCGCTGGCCGCGATGGCGATCCGGCCAGCTGTCACTTGCTGTGGAACGGCAACGATTTTCGCATGCGCCGCTTTTTGATCGACCGCGGTGATGCGGCCGACGAGGCGCTCGACGACGAGCAGCGCGCGTGGGCGCTCCAGAACCGTTATCGCCTGCTCAGCCAGATGGAGGGCTACTGCAATACCACCGGCTGTCTGCGCGAATACATGCTGCGCTACTTTGGTGACGAGGCCGCGGCCGAGCATGCGGCAGCCGCCGCGGGCGGCACGGCAGACGACGCCGAGGGCTGCGGCAACTGCAGTAACTGCCTCACGCAGTTCGAGGTCGAGGACGTCACCGATATGGCCCGCGCTGCCGTGCGCTATGTGGCCACGCGCCCCATGCACTTTGGCAAGTCGCTCATCGCCGATGTGCTCCACGGAGGCAACACCGAGCGCATTCGCCAGATGCATCTGGACGAGGACCGCGGCTACGGTGAGCTGTCGAGCGAATCGGTCGGGCGCATCAAGGACATCATCGGCCAGCTGTGCGGCCGCGGCTATCTGGCCACCTCGCAGGGGCAGTACCCGGTCGTGGGCCTGGGCCCGCGCGCCGGTGAGGTCGAGGACGAGGCGTTCGCCTTTACCGTTAAGCGTCGCGCGTCCAAGCGCAAGGCCTCGGCCCGCGCCCGCCGTGCGGTGGATTTGCTGCGCGAGGAGGCCGAGCTGGATCAGCGCCCGCGCGTGGGCGACGATGCCGAGCTGTTCGAGCGCCTGCGTGCCCTGCGCAAGGAGATCTCGACCGAGTTGGAGATGGCGCCGTATATGGTCTTTTCCGACAAGGCCCTGCGCGGCCTGTGCCGCCTGCGTCCGCGGACGCGCGACGAGCTGATCCAGGTCAACGGCATCGGCGAGAAAAAGGCCGACGCCTTTGGCGAGCAGTTTATGGCGGCGATTGAAGAATTTGAGTCCGAGCATGCGCGGGATGGAGCGTAACGATGGTAGCCGATAGCAAGACCGAACGTTCCGAGCGCGCCGAGGTGTCCGCCGTGCCACTGTACCAGCAGGTCATGGACGACCTAAAGGGCGAGATCGCGCGCGGCGTGTACGTGGCCGGCTCGCGCATTCCTTCCGAGATGGAGCTCGCGAAGTCCTACGGCGTGGGGCGCGTCACCGTGCGTCGCGCCATCGAGGAGCTGTCGCGTGCGGGGTATCTCAACCGCCAGCAGGGGAGGGGTACCTTTGTGTGCGCGCCCAAGCTCAAGCGCAAGATTCGCCAGAAGGGTGACGTCCAGAGCTTTACTGAGGGTTGTGCTGCCAACGACATGGTGCCGGGTGCGCGTCTGGTGTCGCGCACGGTGGTCGCGGCGACGCACGAGGATGCGGCGTTCTTTGGCGTGGAGCCCGGCTGTGAGCTTATCGTGGTCGAGCGCGTGCGCACAGCCGACGGCATCCCTGTCATGCTTGAGAACAACGCCTTTGTGCTCGCCGACCATCCCTACCTGCAGACGCTGGCCGATGAGGACCTTTCCGATAACTCAATCTTTGCGCTCGTTGCCGAGCATTCGGGTCGCGCGCCGCTCAAGTCCGACCCCTGCACCGTGGAGATTGCGCTTGCCGATGCTCAGGCGGCCCCGCTGTTGGAGGTGCCGGTCGGTGAGCCGCTCTTCTATATGGAGGCGTACTTTACCGATGAGGACGAGCGGCCCTTGCTGCTCGGCCGCCAAAAGATTGTGGGCTCGCGCTACGTCTTCGACATCTAACATACACAGATAGAACAACATAGAACAAATTTGCCGAGATGACTTCACGGGCGTCGCCGTGCATGTTATAAATAGGACAACATAGAACGACAGCAGGTACGAGCCGTCGTCGCTCAAAGCCGCCCCACAAGGAGGAACATCACCATGAACGCACATGATCTGGTTCAGGAAATCATCGAGCGCAAGGGCAAGATTGAGAACGTCTTTTGGATCGCTTGTGGCGGTTCGATGATCGACCTGATGCCGGCCAACGAGCTGCTCAAGCGCGAGGCCACCACGTTTTCCTCGACGGTCTACACGGCACGCGAGTTTTGCCTGATGGCCCCCAAGAGCCTAGGGCCGAAGTCTCTCGTTATTGCATGCAGCCACAGCGGCAACACGCAGGAGGTCGTCGACGGCTGCGAGATGGCGTTGGCCGCCGGTGCCGAGGTCGTTGCCCTCACCGACTGCGAGGGCTCCAAGATCGACAACGGCAAGTGGACCACCTGGGTCTACCCCTGGGGTGAGGGCGTGTCGCAGGCCGAGGTGCCTCAGGGTATCGGCGCTCTGATCGCCGCCGAGCTGCTCGACCAGCAGGAAGGCTACGAGGCACTCGCCGACATGTACGAGGGCCTCAAGCAGATGGATGCGCTGCTGCCCGCCGCCCGCGAGAAGGTCAACGCCGAGCTGGGCGCCCGTTTTGCCGAGCTCTGCCAGCAGCACAAGTTCTTCTATATCCTGGGTTCCGGCCCCAACTTTAGCCAGACCTACGCCATGGCCATCTGCTCGCTCATGGAGATGCAGTGGCAGCACTGCTGCTACATCCACTCCGGCGAGTACTTCCACGGCCCCTTCGAGGCCACCGAGCCCGGCGTGTTCTACTTTGTGCAGCTTGGCGCGGGCGAGTGCCGCCCCATGGAGGAGCGCGCCCTTGCGTTCCTCAACACGCACACCGATACGATTATGGTGCTCGACGCGCTTGAGTACGGTGTGGGCGACGTGCCTGCCAGCGTGCGTTCGTACCTGGAGCCGATCTTCTTCTACAACATGAGCTGCGAGCTGCGCGCCGCCCGCGGAAAGGTGTTCGACCACAGCCCTGAGGTTCGTCGCTACATGGGCATCGAGCAGTACTAAGTAACGGGAAAAGTATTCACCTTCGATTCGCAGGGGCACTGCGTGAGTCAAAAAAAGCGGGCCGCGCCGGTGGGTTTCCGGCGCGGCCCGCTTAGTATCGCGCATAGATTCGCAAGGTTGCGGTAGCCAGCGGCTTACTTGACGTCGTAGGCCTCGGCATCCCACCAGTCGAGCTGGGCGATGTTGTCGCGGATGTGCTGGCAGCTCTTGTGGAAGCCTTCGAGCTCGTACTCGGAAAGGTCGAGCGTGTAGACCTCCTCGACGCCCTCGGCACCGATCACGCACGGCAGGGAGGTAAAGATACCCTCCTCGCCATACTGGCCGGTCATAAGCGTAGAGGCCGAAAGCACGGCGTGCTCGTTGTGCAGCACGGCGGCGCAGACGCGCGCGGCGGAGTTGGCGACGGCGTACTCGGTGCACTGCTTGCCCTGGTAGGTCACATAGCCGCCCTTGCGTGCGAGCTCCTCGACCTCCATGTGGTCGAAGGCGTACTTGTCAGGGTTCTCGGCCTGAAGCTCGTTAAGGCTCTTGCCGGCGATGGTTGCGGCCTTAAAGGCGGCAAGCTGGCTAAAGCCGTGCTCGCCGATCATGTAGGCGTCGATGGACTTGGGGCTCACGCCGACCTTCTTGGAGATCTCGGTGCGCAGGCGGGCGGAGTCCAGGCCGCAGCCCGAGCCGATGATCTTCTTGGGATCGTAGCCGGTCAGGTGCCACAGCTCGGTGCACACGACGTCGCAGGGGTTGGAGATGCTCACGAAGATGCCGTCAAAGCCGGCGTCGACGATGCGCTTGGCAAAGGTGCGGGCGGCGTCGGTGGTAAAGAACAGCTCGCCGTCGCGGTTGCCAGCGGCCAGCGCGACCTTGCCGGCGGCGTTGACGATGACGTCGCAGCAGGCAAGCTCCTCGTAGTGGTCGTAGCAGTTGACGATCTTGGTGTTGTACGGGACAAACGAAAGGGAGTCGCGTAGGTCCTGGACCTCGGACGTCACCTTGGCCTCGTTGATATCGCACAGGTACAGCTCATCGGCAATGCCCTGCATGAGCAGACTGTTGGCGACATGTGCTCCTACGTGGCCCTGGCCGACCACACCGATCTTACGCGTCTGGTACATATATGTATCCTTTCGGCCGAGTTTTTCGCGTCGAACCATTGTAGCGTCCTGTTGCCACTTTGCTAGGCTAAAGCGCCATAGATTTTTGGGCATGCCTTAATCTCTACTTTTGGAGCGATTTGGGCCGCTGACGGTATCGCTGGGCGATGTGCTCGCGCGGATGGAGCCGGTCGTTGTACCATAGTTGCAACTGACTCGTAAGGAGCATCCATGCCCATTCGCATCCCCGACGCCCTCCCTGCCGCCGCGCAGCTCGAGAGCGAGAACATCTTTGTCATGACCGAGTACCGCGCGCTGCACCAGGACATCCGTCCGCTGCGCGTGCTCATCCTCAACCTCATGCCCACCAAGATCGCCACCGAGACGCAGATCATGCGCAAGCTCTCCAACACGCCGCTGCAGGTGGAGGTGGACCTGCTGCGTACCAAGACGCACGAGGCCACTCACGTAAGCGCCGGCCACCTGGAGACGTTCTACCGCACGTTCGACGACATCCGCGACATCCACTACGACGGCCTGATCATCACGGGCGCGCCGGTGGAGCAGATGCCGTTCGAGGAGGTCGACTACTGGCCCGAGCTCTGCCAGATCATGGATTGGTCCACCACGCACGTGCATTCTACGTTGCACATTTGTTGGGGCGCGCAGGCCGGCCTGTATCACCACTACGGTATTCAGAAGCACGACCTGCCGGCCAAGGCGAGTGGAGTGTTCGAGCATTATCTGGTGAAGCCGCAAAGCCCGCTGGTTCGCGGCTTTGACGACTGTTTCTATGCCGTGCATTCGCGCAACACCGATGTGCGCCGCGAGGACGTGGAGGCCGAGCCGCAGCTTGAGGTCGTGGCCGTGTCCGACGAGGTGGGCCTGTACATCGTCAAGTCGACCGACAGCCGCCGCTTCTTTGTCTTTGGCCATCCCGAGTACGATACCGACACGCTGCGTCTGGAGTACGAGCGCGACGTCAAGCGCGGGCTCAACCCTCAGGTGCCGGCGCATTACTTCCCGAACGACGACCCCACCGCCGAGCCGCGCAACGTCTGGCGCAGCCAGGCTCAGCTGTTCTACACCAACTGGCTCAACTACTACGTCTACCAGACCACGCCCTACGACCTGGCCCGCGCCGGCGAGGAGCGCTAGGCTGCGGCTGTGGCTGCTGCCGTGACGTGACGAGTGAGGATATCCGGACACACGAGCGTGGATTTTCGGACGTTTACAAATCGAGCGTGGATAATCTCCCATTTTTGTCCGAGGAACGGGCTCAAAGCGGGAGATTATCCACGCTCATTTTTTTAGGTATGTAGATGCCGATGGCTCGGCTAAGAGACGGTGCGTGAAGAGGCCAAGTCGCATTCGGCGTAGTCTCGTATCTCGACGGGTTTTTCTTTCTGATAATCCGATGGACACAGGCATCTAAATGTGGAGACGGGGACCTCTCGACAACCACCCTACCTGCAGATATAAGTCATCAGCCTAAAACGTCCAAAACCGTCAAGCATTTGGTCAGCGCCTGGACAGCATTTGGTCAGACTTCGCATGAAACCGTCTGGTACGTTTGCGCCGTTCCAAGAGTTGGGAGGCGACATGGGAAACATGACGGCGAATCAAAGACTTACAAGCCACATTAAAGCATGCGAACAGCAGCTGAGCTGCGTGTACGCACGCACGGCGGCGGAGGCAAAGCAGATTGAGCGGCGGGTGGCGGCGGGAAGTCTAGAGGCGGTCATGCCGGGGCTGTATGCGCGTCCGGATTATTGGTCCGAGCTCAAGTTTCGGCAGCGTTATCTGCATCGGGTACGGGCCCTTGCGCAAAAGCATCCCGACTGGACGTTTTGCTCCTATACGGCGGCTGTTATCTATGGCCTTTCGGTTTCGCATGCCAATTTGACGCACATCCATATCGCCGCGGCGCCGGCGCAATCGACGACGCCGGGCTCTCAGGTGATTCGACATCGTTATGCTCGTCAAACGCGGGCAATCCAGATGGATATTGCCGTGACCGATATCGATCAGACGATTGCGGATTGCCTGGTCGATGCGTCGTTTGTCGAGGGACTGATCATTGCGGACTCAGCGCTTCATGAGCAGCTGTTGTCGATGGAGCATCTCGTTGAGACTGTCGACAATCTTGGCCTGAATCGTCGCGGTGTTGTGACGGCGCGCAGGGTTGCGCGGTGTGCCGATGGCCTGTCGGAAAGCGGCGGCGAGTCCAAGGCACGCGCGCTGATGATCGAGCGCGGCTGGCAGACGCCGGAGCTGCAAGTTGAGCTGTTCGACCCAGTTGAGCCGGGACGGCCATATCGCGTTGACTACTTGTGGCGTGTGGGCGACCGACTGATTATCGGGGAGTTCGACGGATTCGTTAAAAGCGAGAAAGCGGCGGAGGAGGGCAAACTTGCGAAGGCGCAGTTTGATGAGCGTCAGCGCGAGTCGAGGCTTTCGCTGCTTGATAACTGCAAGATCGTGCGCTTGTGCTGGGATGATCTGAGGGACCCGTCAAAGCTCGATCGCAAACTCAAGGTTGCCGGCGTGCCGCGTGTGTGCTGAGGCGGTTGCAGAGCGTTGAGCCGCACGAGCGTGGAAATCCGGACGGACGAGTGTGGAAATCTGGACGCGCATTGGTTAAGCGTGGATTTTCGGACACACGAGCGTGGATTTTTGGACGCTTGTTGAATGAGCGTGGATAATCTCCCGTTTTTGGCTCGTAAGGGGGCTCAAAGTGGGAGATTTTCCACGCTCAACTTGCGGGTGCGATACAGCGGCGATCAGGCGCTGATGATGTGGGGTAGCGGCAGGTCGTGGGCGTCGGTGGGAACGTGGCCGACACGCTGCTCGTCAAAGGCTATGCCGATGATTTGACATGCGGACGAGAGCATGGGCAGGTAGCGGTCATAGCAGCCGCCGCCGTAGCCCAGGCGCGCGCCGGCGCGGTCGAATGCTACGAGCGGCACGATAATCATGTCGAGAGCCTCGGCAGGCACGATAGGGAAGCGGCCGCTGTCGATGTCTGTGGCCGCGAAGGCCCGCGTGGGGTGGGCGATAAACGGCGCCGCGGACGCATCGTCGGCGGCAACTGCCCGCATGCACATGCGCTGGCCACAAGCTGCGGCGTCTGTTGCCGAGAACATGCACGGATAGGCCACGCGCCAGCCGTGTTTGGCGGCCGCAGCGGCAAACGCGGCTGGGTCGACCTCGGAACCCATCGCGGCATAGACGGCAACGGTGTGCGGCGCTGCGGTATCCAAGTGATCCAACAGCTCAACAAGCCGCGCACAGATAACGGCAGACTTCGCTGCCCGCACATCCAAATCAAGAGCGTCGCGCCGAGCAATCACCGCCTTCCGCAACTCGGCCTTGTCCATCCCAACCTCCTCTAGCAAACCTGCCAAAAAGGGACAGGTTTATTTTGGCAGGTTTTATCTGGGCAAACATCCAAACCACCACATAAGCCATCGCAAAGGGGGCGGTTCATGGACACCTTCGTGGGTTTTGACGAAGAGCGGGTGTTCGCGGCGGTTTGTCTCGATCTGTAACAGTAGCTCGGCAAAATCGGACCTAGATGTTACAGATTGAGACAAAGGGACGGGGTCATCCGAAAACGTCTCGATTAGTAACATCTGGAGCCGATATTGCCGTCTTGGCGTTACAGATCGAGACAAACCGGCAGACTGCGGCAAAAGAAAAAGGTAGATTTTCAGGCATATCCCAAAAATCTACCTTTGTGCGTTAGCCCAGCAGGCCGATGACGTTAAAGCCGGCGTTGCTCTTGGCAATGACGTCTCGGCCGCCAAAGACGCAGGTGGGCGACTCGGCTGCGATGCGCGTCACGTCGGCGCCGAGCGAGCGAAGCTCACCGGGCGTGGCGGCGAGCATCTGGGCGCGGCGCTCCTCGCGTGCATGCGGATCGAGTCCGGCCAGGTAGGTCGTGTTGCGGCGCTTGGTGAGCGCGTACGGCTTCACCGGCGCGTCCATGCCGCTCACGCAGCTCACGATAAAGCCCTCAAAGGCGGCCTCGTCGGACTCAAAGCTGCCGAGCCATTCGCCCGCGCGCGCCACGCGCTCAATCGAGGGGTCGATTGCCGGGTCGCGGTAGGTGTAGAACGCCGCCTGACGCTCGCCGGCCGCGCGGAATCCGCAGCCGTACGCACCGCCCTTAACGCGGATCTCGTTCCACAGATAGTCGTAGGAGAGCGCGTTGGCGGCAACCGCCCAGGCGCCCGTCACGTCGATGCCCAGGCGACGCGGATCGCACGCGCTTGCCGCAAAGCAGATATCGCTGGGGATGACAAAGGCCTCGTGGCGGTCGCACGGCGTCGGCACCACGAGCGCGTCGTTGCCGGCAATGCCCGCCGCACCCGCGCCCAGCCCCAGGTCGCCAGCAGCATTCCAGTACGCGTCAAAGTCCTCGTCGCTGCCGGTAAAGCTCGCCATGCAGCCATCGGTCACAAAGATGCGGCCTGCCAGCTCGGCAAGCTTGGTACGCAGCCCGTCCACGCGCTCGTCAAAGTGGTCGAGCAGATCGCGCAGGAACAGGTAGAAGTCCACGCCCGAAAGCTGCTCGCGCACCACGGCCGAAGGCGAGCTGTAGCTCATCGCGCGACCGAGCGCCGCCGAGTGTCCGTTGTTGATAAAGCCCTGCTCAAGCCCAATGCGAATCTGCGTGAGCACGTCGCGCACGCGGTCGGCGTCGGCATCGAGCAACAGCGTGCTCGACCACACCTCGCGCGGCAGGCTCGCCAGCGCGCCGATCTTCTCGGACAGGGCGCCGGCGCTCACCAGCAGGTAGGGGCGCACGCCGTCCACGTCGGGCTGGGTCATGACCTCGGTCGTAAAGCTCAAAAAGCCCAGCTTGCCGGCAAGCAAGTTGTCGAGTTCCTCGGCCGAGTGCTCGCTCGTGGGCAGCTGTTTGAGCAGGCGGCAGAGCAGCGTCACGTAGGGCAGGTCCTCAAATGCGACGCAGCTCAGGTCGAAGTACTGCATGGCGTAGGCAAGACGGTTGGTGGGGATGCCGTGGCGCAGGCCTGTCTCTTATACACATCTGACGCTGCCGACGACTCCTT
>URNK01000049.1 GCA_900549195.1 uncultured Collinsella sp. | reverse complement strand
TTCGGGGGTCCATTTTGACTCGTTCACTTCTCGGAAAAGTATTAGACCCCGATTTCACAAGGGCCTCAATGTGACAAAGGGACTGTCCCTTTGTCACATTATTCGGAGCGCAGGGCTTCGACGGGGTCCTTCTTGGATGCGCTACGGGCGGGCAGCAGGCCGGCAATGACCGTCAGCAGCACCGAAATTGCAATGAGCACCAGCGCATCCTGCACGGGCAGGCTCATCAGATTGGGGACCTGTTTGGCAGCAAGCGCCCAGGTATTAACCGGAAAGCTCACGAGCACCACAACGACAATGGCAAAGACGCCGGCGATGAGGCCCTCGATAAAGGTCTCGGCGTTGAACACGTTGGCCACGTTGCGCTTTGACGCGCCAATCGCGCGCAGGATGCCGATCTCCTTCTTGCGCTCCAGCACGCTGATGTAGGTGATGATGCCGATCATGATGGAGCTCACCACCAGACTGATACTCACGAATGCGATGAGCACCAAGCTGATGGTATTCACGATGTCGGTCACCGAACCCATGATGATGCCCATGTAGTCGGTGTACGAGATTGCCCGCTCGTCGTGGCCGGCGGCTTTGACCTGCTTGTTGTACGCATCGATATGGTCGAGTACGCGCTCCTTGGCCTCAAAGTCACGCGGGAAAATCTTGACCGAGATGGGATCCGCCTCGTCCGCATAACCCAACGTGGTCAGATTGTTGTCGTAGGTGAGCTTCGACGCCTTGGCATAGCTCATCATGAGCGAGCTCAGATCCTCGACGTCCATGTTGAAATGGATGGCACGAGCAAAGGCACTCGCATCCACGTGCATGGCGCTCGCCAGGTTGGCAAAACTCGAAGACATCTGCGTCGCCATCTGGTCCATGAGCCCTGCCGCGCCCGCCTTGAGCTGGGACGATACCGTCGACGCTATCTGCGCGCTGATTGCCTTCATCACCTGATCCATAGCCTGCTGCAGATACGGAGCCAGCTGCTTTTGCACATAGTCGGTCATCGTCTGCTGCAGGCGCTCGGCCAGGGCATCGCCGCCGAGCGCCTTGAGCTGAGCCAGGTATTGCTGGGCTGCGGCATCATTCTCAAGATACGTCGAGAATGCGGCAGCGAGCTTTGACGCGTCTTTAAGATCTTCGGGTGACAGCGCCCTAAACTGATCAGACCGCAAAAAGCCCTCAAACAGTTGGTTGGCAAGCGTTCCCACCTGCTGCATTTGCTCGGGTGTGAGCTCCAGACCGTCAAAGATGCCCGAGAAATCTGGGGCCGGTGCTTTTGCCATGATGTCACTGAAGTCGATATCCTTGCCAACGTCCGAAAGGTCAATGTCCAGCCCGGACAAGTCAAGACCCGACAGGTCCATACCGCCGGCCGCACCCGAGAGTGCAGACGCATCAAACGAGAACGCGCTCTTGAGCGCCGCCTCGTCCACACTGAACATGCTGCCCAGATCCACGCCTTGCTTGGCCTCGCCTTGCAGCTCATCGAAAGACTTGCCCGTAAAGACATCCGTCTCGGGATGCGCAAGCTGCTCTTGCACAATCTGCGAAACGGCGGCGCTCTCCATAAGCTGGCGAGTCAGTGCATGCGTATAGGCAATGCCCGGAGACAACGCGCTCGCATTGGCCGTCTCGTCGGGTCGTACCACGCCCACAATGTGCACGTCGATACCGTCGGCAACCTTGGCGGCCATAAAGTCGGCGTCGCCAGACATGTCTGTCCACATGCCGGTATCTTCGTTTTTGCGATAGGCATCGGACGGCGACAACACCTTAAACGTCGTGGACAACGCATCGTCGTAGGTAAAGTCGGTACCGGTCTCGGGCGCTTCGACCCCACCGTCAGCCGTCATAGCGCTGTTAACCAGATTGTTAAGCTCATTGATATCCAACGCACCGATGCTGTAGAGCGTGTAGTCGCCCACCGTACCGCGACTCGAAAGCACCATCACGGCTTCGTTGGCGGACGTGGGCCAGTGACCGGCGATGACATCGTACTGGCTGTCGAGCAGACTCTGGTCGTCGATCGTCTCGTTAAAGACCGAGGTTCCCATGGATTCCATGCTCACCGTTGCCGCCGAACTTGCGCCTCCGCTCATGGCCTCGGTCATAGCGTTGGGAACCAGCCGGACGGGCTTCTCGTCGCCCTTGCCGGCACGATAGACAACCGGCGATACACCGTAGCCGTACTGAATGGCGTTGACTTCTTTATCGATGCCGTCGCCACCGGCATCGAGCCATGCCTTAAAGCTCGTCATGTCATTGGACTTAACGCTCGCAAACATATCCTTTACGGCCGTGACCACAGGAATCTTATCGGTTCCCTTAGCTTTGCCACCAGTACCGTCAGATAAATCCTCGCCGTTGGACGCCTCGTCATCCGCAGCCCCCTGTCCGCCCATCATGGACGACAGGTCATAATCCTGCTTGGAGATCGTAAGCGGGTAGCTCGAGAGCGTATCCTCCTCGACCTTTTTGATGTAGCCGTTTACGCCATTGGACAGCGCCAGAATCGCCGCGATACCGATAATGCCAATCGAGCCCGCAAAGGCCGTCATGGCCGTACGGCCTTTCTTGGTCATGAGGTTTCGAGCAGAAAGCCCCAGCGCCGTCACAAAGCTCATCGAGGTTTTGCGCGTAGGCTTGGCTTCGCGGCGCGTGGCGTCGGCGACATCGAAAGGGTCGGAATCGTCGGTGATCTTACCGTCCGCCAGGTTGACGATGCGCGTGGCGTACTGGTACGCCAGCTCGGGATTGTGCGTGACCATGATGACCAGGCGGTCGCGCGCCACGTCCTTGAGCAAATCCATGACCTGCACGGATGTCGTTGAATCCAAAGCGCCGGTCGGCTCGTCTGCCAGCACAATCTCGGGATCGTTGATCAGGGCGCGGGCAATGGCCACGCGCTGCATCTGTCCACCCGAAAGCTGGCTCGGGCGCTTGTTAACGTGTTCGCCCAGGCCGACTTTCTCCAACGCCTCGCGCGCACGCTGGCGGCGCTCGGCGTGCCCCACGCCCGTGAGCGTAAGCGCCAGCTCCACGTTTTCCAAAATGGTCTGATGCGGAATGAGGTTATAGCTCTGGAACACAAAGCCGATGCGGTTGTTGCGATAGGCATCCCAATCGCGATCGTGAAAGTCCTTGGTCGAAATACCGTCGATCAGCAGGTCACCCGAGTCGAAGTGATCGAGTCCGCCGATAACATTGAGCATCGTAGTTTTACCCGAACCCGAGGGGCCCAGAATAGCCACGAACTCGTTATCGCGAAAAGACAGGCTTACGCTGTCGAGCGCCACCTGCGTAAACGACTGCGTAACGTATCGCTTGCAAATATCCTTGAGCTCCAGCATGGACGGTAACCTCTCCCGCGCGGACACGCTCGCCCGCTCTCCCCCGCCGTTCGTATTCGACGCGTTTGTCCTACTCTATCCCCATTTTTTACCGGCGCCAGTGAGGAATGTAGGGAACCGCGCCAAAAAACGAACGGGACAGCGCCCAAAAAAAGAGGTCCCGAGCGGGACCTCTATATGGTGGAGATTATCTTGAAAGGCAGCGGACTACTCCGCACAGCGGCGCACGATCCTCGCCATGCTTTACACGTTTTTACTGCTCGCTATTCGCAATCGCCTGATCGATAAGTTTGTTGAGTGCTGCGCGCTGCTCGGCGGAGCTGATGGCTCCCACGATTGGATCCCCTACGATGTTGCCATTCTGATCGATGACATACGTTGTCGGGAACGAGAACAAATTTGACGTAAACTTACCGGCCTCGCTATCCGACTTGAACCAGATGTTCTTATATGTCACGCCCTTCTTGCTCAGCACGTCCTTGGCATCTGCAATCTCGCCCTTGTTGCCATCGAGCGTAAAGGAATTGACGCCCACGACCTGGCCGCCCTTCTTGGCAAGCTCCTTATTCAGGTCCTCAAGGTCGCCCAACTCACCCACGCACGGCTTGCAAGTGGTGAACCAGAAGTTCATGACGGTGACCTTGTTCTTAGAGAACAGCTCGTCGCTGCTCACGTCGTTGCCATCCAGGTCCTTGCCCGTAAAGCTGGGGAACTTCGTCGCCTCGCTCGAAGCATTGGCACCAGCCGTCATGCCAGCGGTCGAAGCGTCGACGCTCTCGCCTGCGCTCGGCGTGCTTCCACAGCCGGGGAACTCCTTCTCCAGGCTCTCGAGCTTGTCCTCGATCTCCTTGATCTGCTGTGCACCGGCCTTGAGTGTCTTAAGCTCATCCGCCGTGAACTCATCCTTGGCGCCGTCGATGGTCTTGAGCAGAAAATCGCCGTAATTGCTGCCATCCTCAATCATTGCCGAGTCTTTATTTGCCGCATTGAATACCTTTTCCCACAGCACGTTATCACTCGAAAAGATCTCGTTCTCCTTCTGCATGAGCTTCGCATACAGCTCGGCGGCCTCGTCGGCATTGGCCGGCTTCTGCGCAGTGAGTTCTGCGATCTTAGGATCGGAGCCCGCAGATTCACTCGCATTGCCGCCAGGTGCCGAGCACGCCACAAGACACAAGGCCAACACCGGCACCATAAACAGGGCCGCAATCTTAGAAAGCTTCATGGTCATTCCTCCGTTTTGTCGAAGCTTGTTTACTTTTTATCGGCGGTCAAGGGGAGCTTTTCCGCCGACACATCCAGGCCATAGCGATAGCTGATGGCATCGACGGGACAGGCCCCGATGCACTTTCCGCACCGGATGCATTCGGCATGATTGGGCGCGCGGACCACATCAACGTCCATCTGACAAACCTTTGAGCACTTGCCGCACGAGACACATTTGCATGCGTCAACCCGAATCCCCAGTAGGGACACCCTATTCATGAGCGCATAGAATGCGCCGAGTGGACAAATCCATTTGCAAAAGGGGCGGTAGAACAAAACGCTCAGCACTACCACGGCAATGAGAACGGCAAGTTTCCAAGTAAAGAGATGTCCCAACGCAGATCGAATGCCGGCATTGGCAGCCGCCAGCGGAATGGCGCCCTCGAGCACGCCCTGCGGACAGATGTACTTACAAAAGAACGGGTCGCCCATGCCCACGTCGTTAACCACCAAGACGGGCAGCAGCACCACGGCAAACAGCAGCACGACGTACTTGATGTACGTGAGCGGCTTAAGCTTTTTCGTGGAGAACTTTTTGCCGGGAATCTTGTGAAGCAGCTCCTGAAGCCAGCCAAACGGGCACAGAAAGCCGCATACAAAGCGTCCCAGCAGCACGCCGAGCAAAATGAGCGTACCGGTAACATAGTAAGAAAAGTTGAACTTGGATGAACCTACCACCGACTGGAACGACCCGATGGGGCACGCACCCGATGCCGCGGGGCACGAATAGCAATTAAGTCCAGGTACGCAGACTGTTTTTCCCGCGCCCTGATAGATGCCGCCTTTAGCGAAGTTTGGCAGGTGAATGTTGGTGACCAGCGTCGCCGCTGCCTGAATGAATCCGCGAAATCGGGCCAAAACATGCGACGCAGTGTTTTCTCTTTTATCCAATTCCGATACACTCCAAGCACAGCCTAATCGCTTTGGCCAGCACGGCATCCGCCTCGCCACGCATAACGCCAAAGCTCACCATGGCCACACCGACGATCAGCAACGCAACCTGCATTACGGGTTTTACCGCTTTGAACAACCTGACCACTCCTTTCGTTACGCGACCATTGGACCATATCGACTATAAAATCCGTGTTAAGCGCGATTTGGAATGTGCAAGGAGACTGTTATGCGTATTTTGATCGTCGAGGACGAGCGGGCGCTGTGTGATGCAATCGCGCGCAGCTTGCGAAACTTGGCGTACAGCGTCGACTGCTGTCACGACGGACAGGAGGCGCTCGACCTACTGGACGTTGAGGCCTTCGACCTTGTGGTACTCGACCTCAACCTTCCCCGTATCGACGGCATGACCGTACTCAGGGAACTTAGAAAAACTGACTGCGAAACTAAGGTACTGATTCTGTCCGCACGTGGCGAAGTATCCGATAAAGTCGCCGGACTCGATGCCGGCGCCAACGATTACCTTACCAAGCCGTTTCATCTGGACGAACTTGCGGCAAGGATCCGCAGCCTTACCCTCAGGCGCTTCGCACAAAGCGACATAGTATTAACCTGCGGAAAGCTCCGCTTTGATACCAAGGCGCGCATCGCTTCCGTGGACAGCGAGGCTCTATCTCTTACACGCAAGGAAACGGGAATCTTGGAATATCTGATGCTTAATCAGGGGCGTCCGGTAAGCCAAGAAGAGCTTATCGAGCACGTTTGGGATAGCAGCGTGAACAGCTTTAGCAACGCAACCCGCGTTCACATCTCGTCGCTCCGCAAAAAGCTACGCAGCGCTTTGGGATACGACCCGATTCGCAATCGGATTGGAGAGGGCTACGTTATGGAGGATAGCGAATGAAAAGGCTTTCGCTGCAATGGCGCATAACGATTATGACGGCACTGCTCACGTGTGCAGCATGCGTGCTGACGAACTGTCTGGTCGGCTATACGGGCATGCGCTACATGGATGCCATCGGCAGTGACATCTCGGCCTTTAACGCAACCGGCGAAGATGCGCCCCAGGCGTTCGACCCAACGAAAGCGACCCTCGATGACGAAGTCACGATCGTCGTAAACGACGCACAGGAGTCTTTTGGCACGACAGCCTGGCGCATCACGGCTGGAGTCACACTCCTTGGCGGCGTGCTGGCATACTTTGTGAGCGGCCGTGCACTCAAACCGCTACGAGCTTTTGCAGCCCAGGTTGAGTGTGTGCAGCCTGACAACCTAAGCGAAATCAGACTCAGTGAAGATGTGCCCACCGAGCTACAACGATGCAGCGCCTCTTTCAACGACATGATCGCCCGTCTTGGCGAAGGGTTCTCTGCACAGCGTCAGTTTACCGGCAACTCCGCACACGAGCTGCGCACCCCGCTCGCCCTTATGCAAGCACAGATCGAACTGTTTGTCTCCGAGCGCTCCAACTTACAACCCGAAACAGCCGAGTTGCTCGGCCTACTACAAGAACAAACTGAGCGAATGTCGCGGATGACCAAGGTGTTGCTCGAGATGAGTGAGCTCCGCAGCGTTCCTTGCGAGGACGATGTGGAACTTGGTCCCTTGTCCGAAGAGGTCCTCACCGACCTTGCGCCACTTGCCGAAAATAAGGGCATAGCCCTCAATTGTGCTGGAGACGCTTTAGTAATCGGGAGCGACACGCTCCTCTATCGGCTGGTGTTCAATCTGGTCGAAAACGCTATCCGTTACAGCCGCCCCGGCTCGACTGTCAACGTCTCCATCAGCGACAGCGACAGCCACGTGCTCCTACGAGTCAAAGATGAGGGCCCGGGAATACCCAAGCAGTACCGAGAGAGCATCTTCCAGCCGTTCTTTCGTCTAGACAAATCCCGCAGCAGGGCATACGGCGGTGCAGGACTCGGACTAGCGCTCGTTTGGGAGATTGCAGCGCTTCACGGTGGCACGGTAGAGGTCGAAGCAAGTTCCGAGAACGGGACCACCATGCTCGTAAGCCTTCCAAAACGATCCGCAGCGTCAACCGAACAGTAAAACAAAAGGGGTCCCGAGCAACAGGAGTACAATTGCTGCGTTGTTGCCACCTGATGGGAGATGGAAGATGGACTGCGATGGCTACCCGCGCATTCCCATGCCGTTGATGTGCACTGCCTTTGTGCCGGGGCAGATTGACGCTGCGGTTGCAGGCATTTCCGACCCCGATTCACGCACCATCGCCACGGCAGAAGCGCTGTACTTTCGCGGACAGGCCACACCCGCCGCCGAGGCAGCACGCCCCTATCTTGACGCCACCGACCCCGCACTGCGCTATTCCGCATGCCTTATCTGCGGATATGCCAGTCTATCGCTCAACCGTATCGCCGATGCCCGCCGTTGCCTTGCAGGCATCCTCGATACGCCAACTGACGAGGAATCGTCCGCCGTCCACGCCACGCATATCCTGTTCGCCTCCGCCGCGAGCGTCCTGCTGCACTTGCCTTCCCCGTATTCCGCCGAAGAGTTTTATCCGCTTGCGGCGCATCTGCCCGAAGGCCTGCGCCTGTTCGCCAGCTACGTGATGGCGCATGCCCTGTACCTACGCGGCGAATATGGCCGCAGCCTGGGCATGGCGGAAAACGCCCTGATCATGAAACAGGGGAGTTATCCCATCTCGGAGCTGTTCCTGCACCTGTCGGCTTCCATGGCCTGCATGAGCCTCAAGGATATCGACGCCGCAAAGGCACACTTCGGAGCCGCTTGGGACGTTGCGCGTCCCGACGGACTCATCGAACTCATCGGCGAGCACCACGGCCTTTTGCAGGGGCTTATCGAGGCGTGTCTAAAAACGCAATACCCTGACGACTTCGCGCGCATCATCGAGATTACGTATCGATTCAGCTACGGTTGGCGGCGCATCCACAACCCCGATTCGGGCGAGGACGTGGCCGACGATCTAACGACCACGGAATTCACCATGGCCATGCTCGCCTGTCGTGGGTGGACCAACGCCGAAATCGCACGCCATATGGGAGTATCGCCGGGCACCGTCAAAAACCGCCTATCAGGAGTGTATGCCAAGCTTGGCATCGGCACACGCGCCGAGCTGGTCGCGCATATGTTACGTTAGCGACCGGACTGCCAAGCGCATCGAACGCGTTCCGGAACCCGGCGCTTCGCTCGATCAATTTGGACATTTTGACCCTTGAACGGCACTACCGCCACGGGGCGCCTTCTCGCAAAATTGGATTATTTCCACCGATACTTGCGGGATGGGAGCCCAAGATGCTTGATCGCCGTTCGTTACTTGTCGCCGGAGCGTCCTCGTTAGCGAGCATTATGTTGCCGCGCGTGCCGGGAAGCGCAAACGCCTTCATATTGCCGTTCGCGCCCACCGAAGCCCATGCCGACGAAAAAGATCCCTTCAGGGTGCTCGTTCTCTCGCGCACCATGTTCGGTGTGGTCGTGGTCGACGTCGCCAACAAGAATACGCCCATCACGGGTGCCCAGGTCACGCTCACATCGCGCTATGCCGCAGGCAAGCGGCTCTCCGCCACTACCGACGACGAGGGCACGGCCATCTTTGAGGTCGCGCCGCTTTCAGAAGGCTACGTGGACGAGGCGACGCTTCTCGACGCGTACGACTTTAACGGCGGCATCTCCATTAGCATGGCGGGCTACCGCGATGTCGAAATTCCCCTCGCGCGTGTCCAAGGCGGCACCGCCATTACCGCACCCACACGTCCGCTCTCCGATGGCGAACCGTACTTCCGCCAGCTCACATTCGACGAATGGGACATCCAGTACGCCGACGCTACGTTCATGGCATTGCCGAAGGACGACACGGCAAACGACCAACCCGACACGCACGCCTTTACCGTGCAGGCACATCTGCCACAGGGCGGACAGGCAACGCTGCGCATCAACAAAGTGATGCCCGCTGCGGGCAGCTCATCCGAAACCGTCACGCAGATTGGCCAAGTCACGGCCAGCGCATCGGGCATGGATAATCTGGCGACGTTCACACTCGAAGACAAGTTTCTCGACGCGGCATCGGGCCTTCTGGAAGAAGGATGCAAGCTGCGCTTTATCCTCGACTACCAGGGCAAAACCTACACGCTCTCCTCCCCCATGGCCGTTGTCACTGCGCCGGCGGCAAAGGCGGAATCCGGATCGACCACTATCGTCCCCACCACCATGGACCAAGAGATCACTCCGTTTGATTTCCCCGCATCGTTTCCCGGCATTGGCGGCAACAAGTTCACCTGCTGGATGCCCACATTTCCGATCCTCTTCGATTTCTCGTTTGCCGGATACGTGCTGTTTGGCGGAGGATACAAACCAACCAGCTATATGAACGATTCGGGCAACCCTGATCCGGAATATTGGAAGAAATCGCCGCGTGAGTCGGGCGCCAAGCAGGCAAACCGCTACCTCGACGAGATGGAGGGGAAGTGGAATCAGTACAAAAGTATGAGTGCCGGTTCGGGCACCGATCCAAGAAACACCAAGCTCCTTCGCCACCATTGCACGCCGCTGTTCACGATGGATATCGCCACACAGCTGTACGGCTCGCTCGCCTACGATTGGGTGGGCAAAACCTGGGGTAACAACAACGACCCCGCATACGGCAATATTAAGGCCCTTTTCCAGGTAAGAACCGACCTCAATTGGACCGAGCAGTTTACCCTAGGACCGGTGCCATTTTTCCTAAACGTCAACCCCTGGGTGCTGGCGAAGCTGGCGCTCGCCGTGGGTGCCCACACGCACGGC
>URNK01000048.1 GCA_900549195.1 uncultured Collinsella sp. | reverse complement strand
GTGTATAAGAGACAGGTTCTAACGGTCGTAAATTATGGGATGGGCTTTTCTCGACAGCCGTCGGGGGAAGCCCATCCCTTTTTATGCGCTACCTACGAAGACTGTCCCCAACGACTAGTCACTGGGGACGTTCCTAAATGACTAGGTATGGCTGCTGGGCCTAGGCTGTTAGGTCGAGTTCGTAGAGGAAGCTTTCGCGCGGCATGTCGTGACGGCGCTCTTCGCGGTTGGCGCGGTGCGTGGCCGTGCGCTTAAAGCCATGCAGCTCGTAGAACTTCCACGAGCAGTTGGAGTCGGTGTACAGGTGCGCCCTCGTCGCCCCGCGCGAGGATAGGTACGAGACTGCGGCGTCGAGCAACACCGAGCCAACGCCCAGGCCATGGACGTCGCGATCTACGGCAAGCAGCGTGACCTCGTTGTCGTGTGGCAACGGGCTGCTTTCGAGCAGGCGGTTGTTGGTTCGGATGGTTGCGCGCACAAACGAGAGATACTCGGCGCAGGCATCGGGCTCCAGCTCGCGCATTTGCGATAGCAGTGCGCGTTCGGTATCCAGCCAATGTTCCTTAACGGTGGCGCCGGAGCTCTGTCCCGCACGCGCGAGCGCAATGCCGCGCGCCTGACCGTCGATTACGGCAACTTGCGAAAACGTCGAAGACGAAAGGCAGTAGGCAAGGTCGCACGCGGCCTCGAGGCGGTTGTACTCATCGTTATCCGAATTGTCATGCCAAAGCTGCTGTAGAATCAGCGCGATGGCGTCGAAGTCTTCGGTATCAAACGGTCGGTAGAGAACCCGCGAGACCATGGTGCCTCTTTCTTTTGCGGATGCATATCGAGCACAGTTCTACCACGCTATTGGCATCTAATTATGGTGCCCCTGTGTTCCATGAACTCACCGTGCCCGGTGCCGTGCCCATCCCCTCCGCTCGCAAACTTTTTCTGCATATGCGCCCGTTGCGGGGTGCATCGATGCGCTCGATGCGCTACATTGAATCAGTATTTTCAATGCCGCTGCGCGAGCGCTGCAGATCGACGTATCACCGGCTCACAGAGCACGGCGGCGTACCAGACAGGAGGACTGCATGGGATCTGATGTGAAGATCGCACGCGCGTTGATCTCGGTTACCGATAAGACGGGCGTCGTCGATTTCGCACGGACGCTGGTCGATGACTTTGGCGTCGAGATCATCTCTACGGGCGGCACGGCTCGTGCCATCGAGGACGCGGGCGTCCCCGTAACCCCCATCGAGGAGTTCACGGGCTATCCCGAGATGATGGACGGCCGCGTTAAGACCCTGCACCCCAAGGTTCACGGCGCGCTGCTGGCCCGCCGCGATTCCGAGCAGCACATGCAGGAGGCGGCACAGCACGGCATTAAGCTGATCGACCTGGTCGTCGTCAACCTGTACGAGTTCGAGAAGACCGTCGCCAACCCCGAGGTCACCTTCGCGGATGCCATCGAGCACATCGACATCGGCGGCCCCTCCATGCTGCGCTCTGCCGCCAAGAACGCCGCGAGCGTTACCGTCATCTCCGACCCGGCCGACTATGATGCCGTCCTGGCTGAGATGCGCGAGACCGGTGGCTGCACCACGCTTTCCACCCGTCGTCGCCTGCAGGTGAAGGTCTACCAGACCACCGCCGCCTACGACACGGCTATCTCCCGTTGGCTTGCCGCCCAGGCAAGCGACGTGGCGGACACCTCTGCCAAGCTCGAGATCTCGCTGGAGAAGGTCGACGACCTGCGCTATGGCGAGAACCCGCAGCAAAAGGCCACGGTCTATCGCTTTGCCGAGGGCTGCGAGAATACCGCGAGCTCGCAGTTCCCGCTCGTGGGCTCCGAGCAGATCCAGGGCAAGCCGCTCAGCTACAACAACTATCTGGATGCCGACGCCGCTTGGAACCTGGTCCGCGAGTTCGACGAGCCGGCCTGCGTGATCCTCAAGCATCAGAACCCCTGCGGCTCCGCCGTGGCCGAGGACATCACGGCCGCCTACGACCGCGCCTTCGCCTGCGATCCCAAGAGCGCCTTCGGCGGCATCATCGCCTGCAACCGCGAGGTTCCCTATGAGCTGGTTGAGCACTTTGCCGATCAGAACAAGCAGTTCGTCGAGGTTATCATTGCTCCGAGCTACACTGCCGAGGCGCTCGAGCGCATGGCCAAGCGCCCCAACCTGCGTGTGCTGGCTACCGGCGGCGTGGACCACGGCGCCCAGGTGGAG
This sequence comes from uncultured Collinsella sp., assembly GCA_900549195.1. Lineage (GTDB taxonomy): Bacteria > Actinomycetota > Coriobacteriia > Coriobacteriales > Coriobacteriaceae > Collinsella. The sequence continues at coordinate 8,398 of URNK01000048.1, read as the reverse complement.
CTGCGCTCCGTCGACGGCGGCATGCTGGTGCAGGAAGTCGACCACGTGACCGAGGACCCCGCGACCTTCACGTTCCCCACCGACCGCAAGCCCACCGACGCCGAGATGGCCGAGCTCGAGTTTGCCTGGAAGGTCTGCAAGGGCGTCAAGTCCAACGCCATCCTGGTCTCCAAGGGTAAGGCCGGCATTGGCATGGGCCCGGGTCAGCCCAACCGCGTTGACTCTGCGCTGCTTGCCTGCGAGCGCGCCGAGGACTTCTGCGAGCGCGAGGGCGTGGAGAAGGGCGGCTTTGCCTGTGCAAGCGATGCGTTCTTCCCGTTCCGCGACAACGTCGACGTGCTTGCCGCGCACGGCGTGACCTGCATCATTCAGCCCGGCGGCTCCAAGCGCGACGACGAGAGCGTCCAGGCCTGCAACGAGCATGGCATTGCGATGGTCTTCACGGGGGCCAGGCATTTTAGGCACTAATATCGTTACGCGGTTTTACCAAACCGCGTAACTGCTCGACGCTGCGCCGGCCCCAAGCACCTCATCTCGCCGCTCAAACCGTCGCTCGCGTACAGAAGTACGCGTCGCTCCTCTTTCGCAGCGACCTGAGGCACTTGGGTCCGGCTCGCTGGCTTATGCTCCACCAGCGGTATTGGCTCGCCCCGAACTAAAGCTATCTATTGCCGTCCGTGCCGGTTGGTGCGGGCGGCTTTTTTGGGTATAACGGTGCGGTGTATGTTTTTGAGAAAGGTTGGATATGGCCGTTGTGGATGATGCCGAGCTGTTTGGCAATGCCGAGGATCAGCGTGCGTACGAGGACTTTTGCGCCAATCAGGAGGCGGTCGAGAAGTTTACGCTCGACAAGCCCGCGCTTGTCTGCCGTTGGCGCATGTCCAACAAAAAGGTGCCCATGCTCAACCGCCACATCCGCGCGCTGTCCGAGCGCCTGGTGCGGGGCGAGCCGCTTACCCATAACATGCTCAGCTGGGCCAAACAGCACGTTGAGTGGTCGCTTGCCGAGGGCGATTACACCGCACGCGACGGCGTGCTCATGCTGGTGATCGACATCAACGGCAACGCCGCCATGACGGTGGGGGAGTACGAGCCGCTCGCCGATACGTCGGCCAAGGTACTGCGTGCCCGCTCCGCCGAGGCCCGCTCCGAGGCCGACGAGACCGGCGTGGCGCCCGAGCTGCTCGCCGCCGTCAACAACGGCGAGCTTGCCTTTGTGGCGCCGGCGGACGAGTGCCTGTGCGGCACGGCGACGCTCATCGAACAGCTGGCCCAGACCAAGGGCATCCCGGTCACGCGCGTAGATATTCCCGCTCAGCTTAAGGGCGCGCTGTTCCTAGTGAGCGACGAACACGGCGTGGTCCCTGCCGCCGAGACGGACGCCGCCGAGGCCGACGCCGCCACGGTCGCCTTCTTCGCCGAAGGCTACGAAAAGCTCCGCGCCCGCCGCTCCTAACCTCAAGGTGGGGTGGGCTTACTGAAGCGAGCGAGCGCGTTCGATGGCGTAGGCGAGCGACAGCTGCTCCATCTCCGGGGCGCATTTGTAGCTCAGTCCGGTGAGAGCCGTCACCTTATCGAGGCGATATCGAATCGTGTTCGGGTGCTGGCCAGTCTGCTTGGCGGTTTGCTCGATACGTCGGTCGTTCTCGATGAATGCGGCGAGTGTGGATTCCAGTTCGCTGCCATGCTCACTGTCGTGCTCGCGTATCGGCGAGAGAATCGCCTCCGAGAACGATCGCATCTCCGGGGTTTCCGCAAAAGGCATCACGGTTCTCAGGATGCCGAGCTGCGTATAGCGGACGGGACTCTCGGCTCGTTGACAAGATAGGCGCTGTGCGTAAATCGCCTGCGAGATCGCCTGCGCCACAGCCTCGTCTCCAAACAGAATATCGCTGATGCCGAGCCCTTCCGCTCCGCCGTCGATACCGCTAGTCTCGATGAGCTCCGTGAGCGCCTGCACGATTCGCTCCACATCGAGCGTCTGCTCCGAGTCACTTGTCGCTACGAATAACAAACCTCCGTCATAGGGTGCCAGCATGTTGTGGCATCCGGCGAGGGTCGATTTTGCACAGAGACGTTCGATTTGCAAAAACGTACGCGGGTCGAGGGGCTCTGCAAACGATGCGAACAGGGCGACCGCTTCGTCCAGAAATGACGGGTTGAGGCCTCGGATGCGTCGGCAGATGGACTCAGGCGATACATCTGTCCTTAGGGCATCGATCTCGCGCTGCGCGAAGTCGATGGACGCGAGCTGCTCGATATGCCGTTTGACCTCATAGATGACGCCGTCAAAGAACAGTGAGTCGTCGGTCGTGAGAAAGACCGGGTAGTGCCGCGCGTTGGCGTAGCGGATGGCTTGGTCGGGAATCGGGATGTGCAGGACGTTTTTGATGATAAGACCGCTCGTTCCCTTGGCGACGAGGTATTTCACGGCTTCAGTGATGAGGTACGGGTCGTCCTTCGCATAGAGAAAGGTGCTGAGGACGATCTCGTCTGAGCTGAAGTTGACGCGCTGGTACTTGTTCTTGAGGCCGGGCATGAGTTCATAATCGAGGATCCCGACGCCGGAGACGGCACGCGAGACGCCATCGCTGCCGGCGATTAGACGAACCGACCCCTCATATTCCCGTGAGAAGTCCGAGATGGTGTATAGCATCAACATCACCTTGTAAATCACTACAATTAGTACAGGTATAAATAGGATAATCGCACATCCGTATGCCGTTGATGCAAGAAATAATTCAAATACCTGCTGATAGAACGAAAAATCAGATTGAGAATCGTTGTAGATTCCAACAAGAAATGATCCTTGGCGGCATCATTGCTAAACCGTACAGTGAAGCAACGTAAAGCTTTCGCTGAAAGGAGCGATGATGGGGCAGATGGTGGTGCTTTCGGCCGAGGAAGTTTTCAAGGTGCTGACGATCGAGGATGCAATCGCTGCCGTGGAGGATGCATATCGCCAGAAGGCAACGGGCAAGGGTGTTGCGTGGCCGATGGTATATGAGCAGTTCGAACCCGGCGTGGCCGATATGGATATCCGCTCGGGCGAGTTGGCGGGAAGCGGTCTCTTCGGCCTCAAACTCACTGCTTGGTTCTCTCAGAATCCCAAAAAGGGGCTGCCCGAGATCTTTGGCACCACGCTGCTGTGCGACAACGCGACGGGCGAGCCACTGGCGCTGCTTAATGCCTCCGCCGTCACTGGGCTTCGCACCGGTGCCGCCGCTGCGCTCGGTGCCAAGTGGCTGGCTCGGGAGGATGCGTCCAAACTGCTTGTTGCGGGTGCCGGCCATATGAGCACCTATATGGTGGCGGGCGTGCTCGCCGCCTGTCCCAAAGTGAGCGAGGTCAAGGTGTGGGAGCCGGTTTCCGATGCCGCGCCCGAGGCCCGCGTCGAGCGCATGCGTGACGAGGTCGCCCATATCTTGGGCGCCTGCGAGCATGCTCGCGAGGCATCCACCTATTCCATCGAGGCGACGGCCGACGGCCAAGGTGCCGCGGCAGAGGCCGACATCATCGTGACAATCACGCCGGCGACCAAGCCCATCATCCCCGATGCATGGGTGCGCCCCGGTACGCATATCTCCTGCGTCGGTGCCGACATGCCCGGCAAGCAGGAGCTCGCCTCGGCGCTTGTCGCCCGCGCCGCTGTTTACGTCGACGACCGCGAGCAATCGGTCGCGTCCGGTGAGCTGGAGATTCCGGTTGCCGAGGGTGCCATCGCGCCCGAGAACATCAAAGCGGAGCTCGGCGAAGTCATCGCCGGCACGGCCACGGGGCGTTCGGATGGCGAGCAGGTGACGGTGTTCGATACGTCGGGCATTGCCGTTCAGGACCTTTCGGCATCGAAAATTGCCTACGACCGCGCCGTCGAGGCGGGGCTGGGCACCGTGGTGGAACTGTAAGAAAGCCAAGGAAAGGAAACGACAATGCAGATTAAGGATTTCGCCGTCGAGCAGTGGATGAACGAGTGGGAGACCAAGTGCACCCACAACGTTGCGGAGACGTGCGTCTACTCCCTCACGCTCGACCAGCTGTTCGAGCTTACGAACACCGACAAGAAGGCGTGGCTCGACAGCCTGTGCTCGCGCCGATTCACCTACGGAGACATCGAGGGGCAGCCCGGCTTCCTCGAGGGGGTCGCGCGTCTCTATAAGACGGTCGAGCCCGGGCATATCGTGCCCACGCACGGCGCGACCGGTGCCAACTCCCTGGTTATTTCCACGCTCGTCGAACCGGGCGATCATGTAGTCTCCGTCAAGCCCACCTACCAGCAGCTTTACTCGATTCCCGAGATGTGCGGTGCGAAGGTCGATATCCTTCAGCTCGATCGCAAGAACGGCTACCACGTCGACGTCGACGCGCTCGATGCCCTGGTGACCGACGATACCAAGCTCATCTGCATCAATAACCCGGACAACCCCACGGGCGCCCTGCTCGACATCGATACGCTCAAGGCGATTGTCGAGGTTGCGCGCAAACACGACGCGTGGGTGCTCTGCGACGAGGTCTACCGTCTGCTTACTCAGACGGATGAGTACTGCGAGTCCGTGATCGACCTGTACGACAAGGCCGTCGTCACCGCATCCATGTCCAAGGTCTGGTCGTTCGCCGGCCTGCGTCTGGGCTGGGCGGTCACCAAGAGCCCGGAACTTCGTCGCGCGCTGCTCTCGCATCGCGACTACAACCTGATTTCCGCCGGCATATTCAGCGAGACGGTGGCGGAGCTGATTCTGGGCAACGCTTCCGTGATCCTTGAGCGCAGCCGTCGCATCGTCCGTCAGAACCTTGCTGTTCTGGAGAAGTGGGTCGAGAGCGAGCCGCACCTGTCGTTTGTCAAGCCCGAGGCGGGTACCACCGCGCTCGTGTATTACGATTACGACATCGACTCCAGGACGTTCTGCATCGACATGATTAAGAAGTCCGGCGCGCTCGTCACCCCGGGCGATTGCTTCGAGGAGCCCAAGAGCATGCGCATCGGCTATGCATATTCCGATAACACCGACGACCTGCAGAAGGGTCTGGATGCCATCTCTGCGTACATGCGTACGCCCGAGTAGAGGCTCGAGGGCGAAGTGATGGGGTCGATCGGTTTAGGACCGAGGCCCCCTATTTTTTCTCAAGGCTACCGAACACTTTTGTCATATTAGGTGCCCACGGGGTCGCATCGCTGCGACGCCGTGGGCATAATGGTGTGGAAGGTGCAAGTTACGCGAAATGGGAGGACACATGGCGCTGATTTATGTCGTTGAGGACGACGAGCCCATTCGTCGTGAGCTTGTCGACATCCTTGCCCGCGCCGGGTTTGAAATCGAGGCCTGCGAATCGTTTGAGCATGTCTCGCGCGATATTCTCGCCGCCGCGCCCGACTTGGTGCTGCTCGACCTCACGCTCCCTGTCAAAGACGGCCAGCACATCTGCCATGAGGTCCGTCGCGAATCCGAGGTCCCCATCATCGTCCTCACGTCGCGCACGACCGAGATCGACGAGGTCATGGCCATGACGCTCGGCGCGGACGACTTTGTTCCCAAGCCCTATAGCGCCCGTGTGCTCGTGGCGCGCATCAATGCCTTGCTGCGTCGCACCGCGGCGGCGGGCGAGCGCAGCACGCTCGTCCACAAGGGACTGGAGATTGACCTCGCACGCTCCATGGTCACCAACACGCAAACGGGCACCAGCACCGAGCTCACCAAAAATGAGCTGCGTATCCTCTCGCTGCTCTTGGGTCGCGCGGGCAAGATTGTCTCGCGTCCGGCCATCATGCAGGACCTGTGGGACTCCGACGCCTTCGTGGACGACAACACGCTTACCGTTAACATCAACCGCCTGCGCACCACGCTCGAAAAAATCGGCATCAAGGGGTATTTGACGACGCATCGCGGCCAGGGCTATTCGGTCTAGGGGCCGGCTATGTCGTTTGCCAAGTTCTTTAAAGACGCGCTGCTTCCCGTCGCCGTGTGGACCTGCGGCGTGCTGCTGAGCTGCTTTGTGCTGACGGTCGCCGGCGCACCCGTTTCTATCGTGGTCGTGGCGGTCGGCGTGTCCTTTATCTTCGGTATGCTCGGCATCGTGATCGAGTACGCGCGTCGTCGTCGTTTTCTGCGCCAGCTGGAGCGTGCGGCAGAGGAGCTCGAGAGTCCCGCATGGGTGCAGGAGATGGTGCAATGCCCGACCTATGCCGAGGGCGAGCTCGAGTACGAGGTCTTGCGCCGGGTGGGCAAAGCTGCCTGCGACGAGGTTGCCGAAGGCCGGCGTCAGACCGATGACTATCGCGACTATATCGAGAGTTGGGTCCACGAGGCCAAACTGCCCCTGGCGGCGGCTCACCTGATTTTGGAAAACCTGGACGGCGGCGAAGACGACCTGTCGCGTGTGGATGACCTGGGTCGCGAGCTGGCTCGCGTGGAGCGTTATATCGATCAGGCGCTGTACTACGCGCGCTCGGAAGTCGTGGAGCGCGACTACCTGATTCGCCGCTGGGATCTTAAGACCCTGGTGACGGGCGCGATCAAGGCCAATGCGCGTGAGCTCATCGCGGCACACGTGGCACCGGTGTGCGAGAACCTCGACTTTGAGGTCTTTACCGACGAGAAGTGGCTCGAGTTTATTCTGGGCCAGCTCATTCAGAACAGCATTAAATACGCGCGTGAGGACGGTGCGAAGATCACGTTTTCGGGTGCGTTGCTGGACGAGGGCCTGGCGAGCGAGCGCATCGAGCTTACCGTCGCGGACAACGGCTGCGGCGTGTGTGCGGCAGACCTGCCGCGCGTGTTCGAGAAGGGTTTTACCGGCGACAACGGTCGCACCACCAAGCGCGCAACGGGCATCGGCCTCTACCTGGTGGCGCGTCTGTGCTCCAAGATGGGCATCGACGTCACCGCGGCATCGGAGCCGGGCGAAGGCTTCGTCGTAACATTCGCTTTTTCAACGAACAAGTTCCAATACTTTGAGTAACGCACACGGCAGACGCCCGCCCAAACAAAAACGTGCCGCCTCAAACAAAACGTGCCGCCCCAAATGGGGCGGCACGCCATTTTTCTATCAGACAACTCGCTGAAGTAAGGCTGCGAAGGCCGCGGGGCCGGGAGGGGTTTCCTAAGGGCACATCCCGCAGCCGCAACGCGGCGAGGACGTGCCCGTGGAAACCCCGCAGGCCCCGCGGCCGGTGGGAGCAACGCTACTTCACGACCAAGATGTCGCAGTCCGTATTGCGCAGCAGGAACGTCGAAATCGAACCCAGCAGCGCATACTTGATCGAGGACAGGCCGCGGGCGCCGCAGAGCACCAGGTCGGGCTTAACCACGTCGAGCATCTCGTCCTTAAGCGTCTCGCGAATGCGGCCGGTGCGAATCATGACCTCGACCTCGGGAATGTCGGGATTGGCTTTGGCCTCCTCGAGCTGCTTGGCGATGGAGTTGTTAAAGGCCTCCTCCAAGCCGTTGACCAGGTCGACCGGATAGGAACCGGCGCTCTCGAGCGCGGTGGAGTCGATAACGTGGCCGATGATCAGCTTAGCGCCGTTGTTCGCGGCGACCTTGATGGCGCGTGCGAGCACAAAATCCTGCTGCTCAGTACCGTCGAGCGAAACAAATACCTTGGTATAGCCCTCGTTCATGGTTTCCTCCTTGGTCTATCGCACGGGCGCGGGGCTCGTGCGTCGGGCGGGCGCGGATGCGTGGCCGCCGGACACTTTATCTTGTTGCAGTTATACCCAAGGATTTGGGTTTGACCGCTCGCAATTCTGTGAACGGGCGAGTTTTTTGGTAAGGGTAGGCGCAGGCGCGCCGCCAACGGTTGATAATGGGACATCGCCCGCACCGTCCGCAGAACAATATCGGCGGGTGTCTAACGAGGGGGTCCCTTTGGATATCATTGAGCTTCTAAAATCTGCCTTCATGGGCCTGGTCGAGGGCATCACCGAATGGCTGCCTGTTTCGTCGACCGGTCACATGATCTTGGTGGACGAGTTCGTCAAGATGAACGTGAGCGAGACGTTCTGGAATATGTTCCTGGTCGTGATTCAGCTTGGCGCCATTTTGGCCGTCTGCGTTTTGTTCTTCTACGACCTCAACCCGTTTTCTCCCAGCAAGGGCAAGGAGGGCCGTCGCGACACCTGGGTGCTATGGGGCAAGATTGTGCTCGGCTGCATTCCCGCCGCGGCGATCGGTCTGCCGCTTAACGACTGGATGGAGGAGCATTTCTACAATGCTCCCGTCGTGGCGTTGGCGCTCATTGTGTACGGCGTGCTGTTTATCGTGATCGAGAACTGGCGCGCGAACAAGCGCGACCAGGCTGCTCTTGCCGGTTCGTTTGGTTCGCGTGCCGTGGTGGCGGGCGGACGTCCCGCCTGTCTCTTATACACATCTGACGCTGCCGACGACTCCTTACGTGTAGATCT